>JBOHQZ010000942.1:0-2884 GCA_050732275.1 bacterium | reverse complement strand
GCCTCGGGCAAGTCGGCCGGCACTTGGATGGAAATCGGCTTCGAAGTCTCGCTAGCCAGGTCGAGCAAGTGCAGTTTGCCGCCATTTTCAAAAACGATCGCATCCGGCCCAATGCTCGGCCATTTCACGTCGTAGTCGGTGAAATTCGTCACCTGCTTCGTTTGTTTGGTTGTCAGATCGTAAACCCAAATATTCAGCTTCTTGCGCTCGTCGCGGTCGGAGAGAAAATAAATTTTGTTCTGATGCCACATCGGCAACGCATCCGTGCCTTCAAAATCGGTAAATTTTTCCGAGGTGTTGTTGGCAAAATCATAAAACCACAAGTCGCTGGCCATGCCGCCGCGATAGCGTTTCCAGGTGCGAAATTCTGATGAAATAACTTGAAACGCCATGCGCTTGCCATCCGGACTGAAGCTCGCCAGCTCACCATAAGCCAGCGGCAGCGTCTCGGGCATCCCTCCTGCAAGCGGCTGCTTGAATAAACGATTGAAACGATACGACGGACTCATCATTTGCGAGCGATAAAGCACGTGCTTGCCATCCGGATACCATTCCACCACCAGATCGCCATCCGGATGATGTGTCAACCGTGTTGGTGTTCCGCCTTGAGCAGGCATGGCATAAACGTCGGTGTTGCCGTCATAGTTGCCGCTGAATGCAATCGTTTGGCCATCCGGTGAAAACTTGGGTAAAAGCTCCTGTCCCTCTGGCGAGCTTAATCGGCGCGCTATCCCACCTGGCTTTGGCGCCGTCCACAAGTCGCCGGCATACACAAAAACAATTTGATCCGCGCTCACATCCGGAAAGCGCAGCATCAGCGCGTCCGGCGTGGTGGTGCGATTGGGTTGTGCGACTGCCAATGCAGCGAATGCACACAACAACATCCCCGTCACGATCAGCATAAGTCTCGTCATGATGACCTCACTTTTAGTAAAAATGTTGATGGGGAGAATTACTTTGTTTTATGATAAGACGAGTCAACGGATTGGAAAGTTCAACGATGCAGCCGTTCGATATTTTCAATCATCTCCGGTTTTACTGGTTGGCCGAATTTGCTTCCGACCACCATCGCCAACGCGCTCACCGGCAGCGCCACAAGAATCGCGGAGAGCGGCGGCATCCAAGACGAAAACTGAAAAAAAAGATAAACGACAACACCGACGATCATACTTGCCATGCCGCCAACTAGATTGGCTTTTTTCCACCACAAGCCGGCCATCACCGGCACGAACAGCGCGGCGGTCAACAGGCCGATGGCGGCTGAATAAAATTGGGTGATCAGCGGCGGCGGCGAATAGGCGAGATACATGGCAACCAAGCCGATGGCCCACGCGACGGCAACGTTAAGATAATTTTCTATTTTTTGCGAGAATTTTTTTCGGATAAACGTTCCGAGCAAATCATGAGTGATCGCCGAGCTGCACGCCAACAACAAGGCGTCGGTCGTAGACATGACCGCCGCGAGCACGGCGGCGACGGCGAGGCCGCGCGCGATTGGCGGAAATTCCTGTTGCATGACTTGCAGGAAAATCTTGTCGGCGTCTTGCAAATCGGGATAATGGATTTTGCCGACGGGCACGATGGTGAACACTGCAGCGAGGATCATGAGGCTGTACAATATCATCGCCACGTTGAGCGAAATGCGCGCGCCGTGCGCATCTTTGGCGGTGAAGACGCGCATAACGATGTGGGGAATCACCGGAATGGCGGCGGCCCAAATCACGAACGAGCCGAGATAGCTCGCCAGCGGCTGGTGCGCCACCTGACCAAGAGCCGGCGCTTGCGCTGAAGCCATTTCCATGATCGCAATCGGCGAGCCTTCGCGAAACATGACGATCAACGCGGTGCCGATGACGACGACCAACATCAACGCGCCTTGCATTACGTCCGTCCAGGTGATGGCCAACATGCCGCCGATGGAAACGTAAAGGATAAAAATCACCGTGCTGATCGTGACCGCCCACTTATATTCGATGCCCAGTAAAAATTCGACGGTGATGCCCGCGGCTTTCATTTGCGCGATGATGTAAACCGTGAAACTGACGACGATGACGACCGGCACCAGATAACGGACGAGCGGATGGGGAAACCGAAAGGCAAGAAAATCCGTGATGGTGAATTTGCCGAAGTTGCGCAACGGCTTGGCCACCAATATCGAGGCAAGCGGAAAACCAAGCACGGCGCCGGCGAACAACGCGAGTGTGTACGGAATGCCTTTGCTATACGCATAGCCCATCACGCCGATGATCGAGCCGCCGCTGGCGAGGGTCGCCATGGTCGCCATCGCATTCATCATCGTGCCGATGCGCCGGCCGGCCACCCAATATTCGTCGCGGGAAGCCAGCACTTTTCGCGAGGTGAGCAGGCCGATGCCGATACATGCCACCAAGTAGGCGATGACAAGCGCGTATTCAATGATCATCTTTTTCTCCCCCATTAGAAACGTGGTGACGAATCAAACGAATGAGTGCGATGGTTGGTGAGAGGATCATCAGTGCCGCCATCAGCCAGCCAAACAATGCCATGCCGGCGACGTGAACGCGTTGTGTCCACGGCAGAAATGAGATGATCGAAAAGATAATAATGGTAAGCAGAAACCAGCGGTCACCGCGTGGCATGGAGAAAAAGTTGGACATGGGCAAATGGCAAGTTTGCAAGTTGCAAACAGCAAGCAACAAGTCACTAGCGATCAGCAATCAGTCATTCAAACGCCGATTTCAACTTCTACGACACGATGAAGACGGCATTCCTGGCAATAAAAACTTCCTTGAATCATATCGGCCTGGATATGAACATAGCCTGATTTATCACGATGAAGAGCATGAATTTCGTTGGCGCGTTGATCGTCGCCTTGGGGATCATAAGGTCGATTTAGGTCATCGAG
>JBOHQZ010000941.1:0-2902 GCA_050732275.1 bacterium | reverse complement strand
CTTGAAAAACTATCACAACGGCTAAGATTTTAAATTATCAATTAACAATTGTCAATTGATAATCAAATCAACAAGAGGTGAGGAAATTCCCATGAAGAACGCAAAATCTTTCACCGTTTTATTGGCGGCGTTTCTGTTCCCGGTTCTGGCGCTGGCACAAAATGGCGATTTAGGCGAGATCGATTTCCCCACCTCCGGCGAGCCGGAGGCGCAGAAGTATTTCATTAAAGGCGTTCTTTTGCTGCACAGCTTCGAGTATGAAGACGCTGCCGATGAATTTCGCGAGGCGCAAGAGCGCGATCCCGATTTTGCCATGGCCTACTGGGGCGAAGCCATGACGCACAACCATCCCATCTGGATGCAGGTAAATACCGAGAAAGCGCGAGCGGTTTTAAATCGCCTAGCGCCAGATGCCGAAGCCCGGCTTGCCAAAGCTCCCACCGCGCGTGAAAAAGCTTATCTGCGCAGCGTTGAAATTCTCTACAGCGAGGGCGACAAGCTGGCGCGCGATCGGGCTTATGCTGAAGCCATGCGGCGGCTCTGCGAGCAGTATCCGGATGATCTCGAAGCCGTTGCTTTTCACGCTTTGGCGCTTCTTGGCACCTGCCACGAAGGCCGCGACTTTGCAACCTATATGCAAGCCGCAGCCGTGGCTGAACAGGTTTTCCAAAAGAACCCCAAACATCCGGGCGCGGCGCACTATCTCATTCATTCCTACGATGACCCGATTCACGCGCCGCTGGGATTGCCGATGGCGCGTGTTTATGCCAAGATCGCGCCCGCCGCAGCGCATGCGCTGCACATGCCCTCGCACATCTTTTTCGCAATGGGCATGTGGGATGAAGCCGTTGCTTCAAATGAAGACTCGTGGGCTGCTGCCGAAGCGCGGCGGGAGCGCAAAAGCTTGCCGCTCCAACAACGCGGCTATCATGCACTTTTGTGGCGCGAATATGCGTATCTTCAGCAAGGCCGTTATCAAGAGGCGAAAGCGATGTTCGCCGTTATCGCCCAGGATGCAAAAAAGAGCGAGCACAGAACCATCAGATATCATTTCGCCGCGATGCGCGCCGCTTATGTCGTCAACACCCGTCTGTGGAATTCCGAAGCTGCGCGCCTGGAAGTCAAAACCGAGGACTTGGAAAAAGATGCGATTGCCGGCGATCTTTTTGTGAGAGGAATGTGTGCGGTCGAGACCGGCGATTTGCCCAAGGCTGAAAAAATTCTGGCGGAGATCGAAGCGTTGCGCCCGGCCAAAGTAACGCCAACCGTTTCAACAACGGTGGGCATGCAATGCCACGCGCTCCCCGCCGAAAGCGCAAACTATCCGCCGGCGGTTCAAGCCGTCAATATCATGGCAAAAGAGCTGAGGGCATTGATTCAAATGTCCGAAGGAAAAACCGACGAGGCGCTGCAACTGCTGAAAGCAACAGCTTATGACGAAGATCGGATGAGTTTTGATTTTGGCCCGCCGGTGGTGGTCAAGCCGGCGCGCGAGCTGTTGGGTGAAATGCTGCTCAAGCTCGGGCGCGCGCAAGAAGCGCAGGCCGAGTTTGCCTCATCTCTTAAGCGCGCACCCAAGCGATTCTTGTCGCTTTTGGGCATGGCGCGCGCCGCAGCGAAGGCGGGAGATCCTGTTGCGGCACAAGAGGCGTATGCGACGCTTGAAAAAGTATTGCATCGCGCCGACGCGGAAATGGTGGAATTGGCCGAGGTCAAAAAGGGCATGACCAAAAGGCTATAATCAGTCACAAGTGAAATCTTTGTCGCAGACAACGCGCCACGCGGTGCAAAAAAAGCAAAAACTTTCTGGCTCACGGAAATGAACTCTCACGGAAATAAAACCGATGAAAAAGTTCCGTGAGAGTTCTATTCCGTGAGCAACAATCTTTTGGGCTGCGGCTCGTCCGCGTTTTAAGCAGAAGAAATTTAGAATCAAGAAAGGCTTTGCACAAACGAGTATAACATCATACGAGTGGAACGGATGGAAGGAAAAAAGTCTCACAAGGCGCGGTGGTTCTTCATCATACTGGCGACGCCGATTCTGTTGTTCTCTCTTTATACATGGCTCGCCCTGACGTGGAGTTATTCCAGTGGCGAGCGGGCCGGTTACGTGCAAAAGTTCTCGAATAAGGGCTGGATCTTCAAAACGTGGGAGGGCGAGCTGACGATGGTGACGATGCCCGGCGCGATTCCGGAGAAATTTTATTTTAGCGTGCGGGAAGATTCCGTGGCCGCGCAAATCAACCGTGCGATGGGCAAGCGCGTCACCCTCGCTTATGAGCAGCACAAAGGCGTGCCGACGAGCTGGTTCGGCGAAACCGAATACTTCGTCACGGCGGTGAAAGTGGTGGAGTGAAATGGGTGCTTTACACGATTTTAAAAAGAGCTTTCCGCCGAAGATCACCGAAGTCACCGAGATTCGCCGAAAAGATCAAAAAACCAACTTGGCGACTCTCGGTGTTTTCGGCGGGTTTCGGCGGAAGGCTTTTTGCTGTGGCAGTTGACAAAAGCTTTATGAAAACAGTGACGATTTCTACGCGCACAAAAGCAATGATGCCTTTGCTAAAACAGGTGCAACGCAGCGGCCTTATTTTACGCGGGCCTGATGGACGTGAATTTATTTTAGCGGAAATCGATGGCTTTGACCGCGAAATCGAGTTGACACGAAAAAATAAAGCCCTAATGAAATTGCTTGACGAACGCGGGAAACAAACGAAGACTCTTAAGGCGGCTGAAGTTCGGGCCCAATTAGCCATTGTGTAACAAAACTCAGCAAAATTTTTTTAACCGCTAATGAACACGAATGGACGCGAATATTTTTATTCGCGTAGATTAGCGTATATTCGCGGTTAACTTTGTTGGGGTTGATGTTATCCAAAATAATAGCGGTAATTCATTCGGC
>JBOHQZ010000940.1:0-2903 GCA_050732275.1 bacterium | reverse complement strand
GCACTAGGATTGGTAACCATTTCAACGACAACACTTTGGCAATGAACCAGGCACGTTTAACGATATCGATTCTCTTCACGCCGGCTGCATTCTCTTTGAACGGAGCTATCGTAACAGGCAATCGAGGCACGCTAAGAAAGGCTTCGCTGAACTTCTTCGGAGTGACCGGGCGATATATTTGCGTTGGAGGTTCTCCCGATACAAACGGTGTTAGAGAGTACCTTGTGACCGGCACGCCTGAGCGGGTTATCACCGCGGGGATTGGCTCGACTGCAACACGAACCGACGGCGGGGCAGGCACTACTTTGTATGTTAAGGAAAGCGGTGCGGGCAATACCGGCTGAGTGGCCAAATAAGCAAACATAGGCTGGATAAAGCGAAGCATTGCCCACCGTCACTGCCTAACAATCGCATCAACTCGGACTGCCAACTACGCTTTGTTGGCAGCCGGTTATAGTGGTTAGAGTATTATCTCGGAAAAACTATCATGACCGTGAAGATTTTTAATTACAAAGAGAACACAAAGCGCACAAAGAAAAAGCTTTGTGTTCTTCGTGACCTCGTGGTGCAATTTTGGTTGCGGCCAAAGCCGCGTTACACTATTTGTGCTTGAGAAAAGGATACCCGAGCCAGCCCCATTTAGAAGGCTTATCAGAGAGATAATTAACCCCATCACTTCATCACCTTCCACGCGCTCGCCGGCAGCGGGGTTGTGAGATAATCGCCGAGAAAGGTCTTGCCTTGCGAGCGGTACATTTGGCCATCCCATTGATAGCGTTCTTGCGCCAGGCTTTGCTGGCTTGTGCTTTCCATGTCGCGATGGTACAGCAAAATGTCACAATATCCCTCGAGGCCAGGGTCCCCCAACTCGACGGCCAGTGTCAAAAGATTACGCGTCGGCAGCAAGTTGCGCAAACCCTCTGGTGTGCGCTGCCAGAGCCAAACGCTGCAGCCGCCGCTGCCGCACCAGCCCGGCACGTTCGAGATCAAAAATTCTTTGCTGCCGTCGCCGTTCACATCCATCGCCCACGTGTTCCACTCCGTAACGTCGTTGCGCTTGATGTCGGCGCCTTGCTTGGCCATGCTCTGTAATAAATCTTTTGGCAAGCGGCCATCCGGCGTCACCACATCCCAAACCGAGCCAGCCGGCGGGCTAGTAGGCTTGGGCTCGATAACCACCGGCGGCGGCGAGGGTGCTTCAACCGTTGGCGGCGCCGGCTCGGTCTCCACTTTGGGCACGGTTTTGCGTGAACAACCGCCGAGCAAAATTGCCCAAATAACAGAAACAAGCGAGCTGAAAGCCCAAATTTTTGCCAGAGCACGAAACTGCACGCGCATCATTATTTATCCTTGTGTAGCAAACAGAGTTGAAGTTCTGCTGCCAATCACACTCATGCTCTTACTCCTATCCATATTCCTACTCTTACTCATACTCTTGCTCTTACTCGCTTTTTAGTAAATTTCAAAGTGAGTACGAGTAGGAGTAAGAGTATGAGCAAGAAAATTTCCATCACCCATGGTAAATCAATTCTCCCACATCATCCCAATCGCAAAATTACGCACTTCATTGGCGTCGCGCTCGCGCTCGGTGTACGTGTATCGCAAAATATTGCGCACAGCCAATTGTGCGGTGAGCCCCTGCCAGCGATAGAGCAGGCGCATGTCGAGCTGCTTCTTGGACACGCGCTGGTCGTCCTTGTAAAGCTGCACTTGCTCGCGCTCCAGTTTCGACGCGAAAGTGTAATCGGCCTCCAGCGCGAGGGGCCCGAAACTAAACGAAGGTGAGAGGTACGCGATCAATCGCGGACGATAACTCAACAAGTCACCCTTTTGGAACAGCACACCATTCACCAGGCTCGTTTGTGCAATCACCGGATCGGTCCACGTGGCAGTCGCTTCGAGCCGCAGCCGTTCATGCCAAAATTGAAAACGTCCAGAAGTCTCAATGCCCTGAATCCGCGCGTGGGGAATATTGACGAGCGTTCCCGAGGCATCGGGTTTGATCACCGGCTCGATCAAATCACGATAGGTATTGTGAAAAGCCGTGGCTTCCAAACTGGTCAAGTTGCCGAAGCGCTGGCGCACACCGAGTTCGAACGCAAGTGACCGCTCGGTGAAAATCGTCGCGTTCGGCAGAAACGGCAGCGGTTGATCGAATTGCAAAAAGCGCTCGCCCAACACTGGAATGCGAATGCCCCGGCCTAACGCACCGTGCAGCACCGTTTCGCCGAAAAGTTGATAGCTCATGCCGAGCTGCGGACTCAGGTATTGCTCTTCTCTGCCATCCGGCAAAGGATTGATCACCGGCTTGCGTTTGACAAAGTGCGTGTACTGTTCCGGTCCGGGCAATAAATAAAAATGATCGTAGCGCAGCCCGGCAGTGAAGCGCAATCTCCAATGCGGCTGCCAGATTTGCTGCAAGTATGGCGAAAGCGTGTAAGCGAAGTGGCGGCCAATGTCGCGTTGCTCGGCAAAATCATAATGATATTCCATGCCCAGCGTGAAGCTCATGCTGCTATCCATACGCGCGTGAAGCTGCCAATCCACGCCCGGGCCTTGCGCGGGTTTAAAGTCGCCTGCGACTTTAAATTGATTGCCGGTCAATTGCCGCACCAGCGAAGCGCGCCATTTGAACTCCAGCCAATCGCTGGTTTTGAGACGATACTGAAGATAAAACGTGTATGCATCGAGCGCGATACGATAAGCCAAAAACTCTTGCGGCACGAGATAGGGATGCTCCGGGCGCGATTGCACGAACTCGCCGCGGCGATCCCGTGTATAAGCGCCGAACAGTGTCAGCTCGGAACGGCTGCCAAACGCGTGAATGAGCTTGCCGGTAAAATTCCAACGCTGAAAATGGCGGTTCTGCCGATCGCCGGTGGATTCGTGTCGGCCCAAAGAAA
>JBOHQZ010000939.1:0-2906 GCA_050732275.1 bacterium | reverse complement strand
TGCGACTATCAACGGCAAGTTACATTTGCGATAGATTCGAGCCGCCTAGCGCTTGATAATTATCCTTATTTTTACTTTTGGCGACAAGGCAAGCCCAGGGTTGAGGAGATCGAAAAAGACGGACAAAGGATTCGAATCACCAATAGCTTTGAAGTGGTTCATATCAAAGAATTGAGCGACAAAATTTCGTCGCCAGTCACTTTGCTCCACGAAGCCAATCCGGCGGTCTATAACAGCCTTGTTGCCGTGATGCGTTATTCGGCGTTCTTTCGTTACTGCAAATTAAAGCATCCTGACATGTGGAGCGCTTTTCTCGAACGGATTGCGCCGGTGCGCATTCATCCGGAAGTGATCACGCCAAGCATCGTGCAATGACCGTTGTCCGGCGTGAACGCAGCTACAAAGGTGAGATGAAGCGATGAGCGGCTTGTTTATCAGCTATTCTTGGAAAGACGAAAAAAGCGTGGCGCGCTTCTGCGATGATCTCTTGCGGCACAAAGTCAGTTTTTGGATAGACCGCAAAAAGCTGGAAGTCGGCATGTCGCTTCCGGAAGTCATTCAAACCGCCATCCGGGAGTGCGAATTTTTCTGCCTCCTGGTCTCGCCCGACGCGCTGAAATCGCCATGGGTTCAGAAGGAATATCGCTTTGCCTGCGAGCAACGGAAAACTATTCTGCCATGTTGGATACGGTCTCCGGACGATGTGGACAGCCTCACGGTCGCCGCACACCCTTTTTATGGCTTGCACGATATTGTTTATGCGGATTTCCGCCATTCCTACGAGCAGGGCATCAACGAATTCTTTGGAAAACTCGGGATCGTCTATCATCCTTTGTATCCGGACGTTGAAGAATTTTTCAACGAATTGAAGCAAAAAGTATCGCCGGCGCCATGGGAGATTTACTCCATGCTGCGCGACTATTTCCAGGAAGCGGATCGCAGCCGCAAAGCCGATCAGTATGAGCAAGCCATTCAAAAGCTGGAAATCATCGTGCGCATAAAGCCCGAATTGGTGAGCCCCAAAGTCGCTTTGGGCATTTGTTACGCGTTAGTTGAAAAACACGGAGAAGCCGCCAGGGAGTTTGCGGAAGTGACAAAATACTCGCCCAGCGATTATAGAGGATGGGCTGGTCTTGGCGCGGCCCAATATTATCTTGGCGATTTTGCCGAGGCTGTTGCGGCATTTGAAAGAGCCTTGAAGATACGGAAGCATGCCGACGAGCTGCGCAACAATTACGGCCGCGCCTTGCTCGGCCTGCGCAGGAGCAAAGAAGCCGCCAAAGCGTTTCGCCAGGCGCGCGAGCAAATGCCGAAAGATGCTAACGTGCTCGCGGGCTTGGGAACGGCTTTGCTGTGGAACGGCCAATACCATGAGGCGGTATCGATATTTCAAGAAGCGCTCCGCTTCTCATCCGCTCCATTGGCGGAAGCCGTGTGCGGCCTCGGCGAAGCCTTGGAAAACTTGAACCGGCTCGAGGAGGCACGCGAGATTTATCGCCATAGCCAATCCACCGGCAATCCCGAAATCATTCGTCGCCTGGCCCGCTCGGAATGGTGCTTGGGAAATATTGACCGCAGCTTGCAGTTGTATGATGATTTATGCCGGGACCTGAAAAATCGCCAGGTGTATTTGGTCGAAATGGCGCAACTGTTGAGCAAGCTGGGGCGCGACAACGAGATGCGCCGGAAGTGCGAAGAAAGCTTGAAATGCCAAATCGTATCGGCCTCGGATTTTTATTATGCCGGCCTCGCCTGTTACTTATTGGGAGAGAAAATCGCCGCCGCATGCTTCTACCAAACCTCGACCAAAATGGATCGTGAATTTGCCGGATTTCCTTACCAAAAGCTCAACTGAGCAACTCTGCTAGTTTTTTCATATCCACATTCCCCCCGCTCACAATAATCCCAATGCGTTTTCCGCGCCAGCCCGGTTCGTTTTTCAAAGCCGCTGCAACCGGCACTGCACCGGTCGGTTCGATGAGAATTTTCATTCTCTCCAAAACCAGCCGCACCGCGTTTTTGATCTCTTCTTCTGAAACCAGGAGCACACCGGCGAGACGTTCGCGCATGATGGCAAAAGTGAGCTCGCCGGGAGAAGTCACTTGCATGCCGTCGGCAATCGTCGGTGGCACCGGTATCGAGACACGCTCGCCTTTTTGCAGCGAGAGATAAGTATCGTTGGCAACCTCCGCCTCGACGCCGTAAATTTGCATCGCCGGCGAAAGCCGATGCGCCGCGATAGCATTGCCGGAGACAAGCCCGCCACCGCCAATCGGCGCGAGGAGAACATCAAGCGCGCCAATTTGCTCGAATAACTCCAGCGTAATCGTACCTTGTCCGGCGATGATATGCGGATGCTCGAATGGCGGAATCAGCGCGCGTTGCTCTTTTTCTTGAATGCCGCGAGCAATAGCCGCGCGATCTTCTTCATAGCGATGGTAAAGAATGACCTCAGCGCCATAGCCGCGCGTCGCCGCGAGTTTCGCCGCCGGCGCGTCGTTGGGCATGACGATCTTGGCGGAGATGCCGAGCAGCTTTGCGGCGAGCGCCACGCCCTGCGCATGATTTCCGGATGAGAAGGCGACAACGCCGCGCCGGCGCTGTTCCGGCGTCAATTGCGCCAACGCATTATAAGCGCCGCGAAATTTGAACGCGCCAGCGCGTTGGAAATTTTCACATTTGAAGAAAAGTTGATTGCCGGCCAAGTTATCCAAAAAACTCGAGGTGAACACCGGCGTGCGATGCGCCACGCCTTGCAAACGCGTGGCTGCGGCTTTGATATCATCAAATGAAGGTGGGGTCATATCAAAAAGTCTATGTGAGTTTTTGATCCGTGTGAAATAGCCTTTTCTCGAATTAAACATAACAATAATTTTCAAAAACGCAAGAGCGATTCTATTGTAGCC
>JBOHQZ010000938.1:0-2909 GCA_050732275.1 bacterium | reverse complement strand
GCTCCAAACGGCGTTCACCGCATGCAGATATCCGCCGCTGCCCTTATTGGCCTGGCCTTGATCCAAAACTTGTTTGAGCAAACGGCCGCGCATCTCCACTAACACCACTTTGCCGCCGAACGGCAAAATACGGATGACGTCATATTCGGTAATTGCGCCAGGCGGTATCTCATCGTCAATCCGAATCGACCCGCCGTTGAAGATCGCCAGCTCGGCTTCGGGCGTGGCGTTGAGAAAAGCGTTGACGATGATTTCCGTCAGGCTGGTGGAGTGATTGCGCACGCTCGATTCCCGGCCATCCAGCGCCATGGGTGAATTAATGACGAGCTGGTTTGGCTCAAAACCCATTTGCCGAAACGCATTGAAACCCAAATCAACCCAATGCTGCACCACTTGCTTGATTTCCGGATCATCCGGAATCTTATCGGTGATCGGCTGCAAATGTGAATTGATCTGCAAACGGCGTGCCTCGGTATCATAAATCAGCTCGTGAATGTAAGCCGAGCGCACGTTGGCATCCGCTTTGAGAATCGGCGTAAAATCCGCGCCGCGCCACATCTGCAGGTTCTCGTGCTCGTGCCCACCCAAAATCAAATCGATTTCCGGAATTGTCTGCGCCAGCGCAATATCTTCGTCAATGGTCAAATGCGTCACCGCGATGAGAATATCGACCTGGCGGCGCAACGTTTGGGCTTGCTTTCTCGCCGCTTCGAGCGGATCGGCAAACGTCACATAGTCCGGTTTGTTTTTCGTCATCGTCACCCCGAACATGCCGATGCGCGCTTGCTGATTCGAGGCATTGGCAACTGTGAACACCGCATTTTCCGCCACGTTGGGAAATGCTTTTCCATTTTTGTCAAAAGCATTGCTGGAGAACCAACTGAAACGCGACTCGGACAAGCGCTGCAAAAACGGTTGCTCTTTCAAATCAAATTCGTGATTGCCAAACGTGCAGTAATTCAAGCCAATAGCATTCAGCACAGCAACCATCTGCTTACCATCCAAGCGCTCGCCGTCAACTTTTGCCGTTCCGAGCGCCGAGGGGCTGAACAGATCGCCCGCTAAAATCATGAACGTATTCGGATTTTGCGCGACGAGTTGTTTGCGCAACGTCGCGAGACGGGCCATCCCGCCTTCCTTGCCGCCGCTCACCGGCGTGATCTCATACAGATCGTTGATCTGTAGCAAGGTGATTTTGACAAAGGTGCCTTCTGCCGGCTTGACACGCTCGCTGCTGATTGTGGCACCGTTTTCTTTGCGAGTATAACCCGAGCAACCCAAACTCAACATGAGCAGGGTGACGCAGAGTATCGACCAATTTGTTTTTTTCATCAGTTTCTTGCTTTCAAAAAAGCACGCCGAATGAAAAAGCGGCCAAAGGATTTGTTTTGAATAATGCGTTGCACATAACATTTTCACTTTTTCTTCAAAGCTGTTGCCAGCTCAACGATCTTATCGCGATTTTCTCTGATTAATTGCGTCTGCTCCGGCCAAAAGAGATCGGGAATTTCGTCGATGGAGAACCATTTGATTTTGTAATGATGTTTTTTGTCGGTCGGTGTTCCATCCACTTGCTCGGCCGCAAAAAGAAAATAATGCGTTTTTTTCCACGCCCGCTTGCCGAAATCCAAGCGCTCTCGCATTCCCAATGGCGCCAGGAGCGTGAGCTGTGAGAGGCCGGCTTCCTCTTCGATTTCACGCACCGCTGCTTGCTCCAAACTTTCACCCGCTTCGACGTGTCCCTTCGGCAGGACAAATTTGGACAGGCCCTTTTCTCCAACCAGCGCAATGTAAACACGGCCATTTTCAACCCGCGTCACAATGCCGCCGGCGGAAATGTGCTCCCGAACACTTGGCGGACGCTTATACCATGATTCATTAATCATGAAAACGAATATAGACAGCCGCGCGCGAAAAGTCAAGCAGAAATAACAAGGCGACAAATTTCCTTGCTTTTATCCATAGCCGTATTATCTTATGAGGAGTTGTGGATTGACAAACGACCTCTTTGCGCGGAGTCTTCCTAATTTTAGGAGACAAACGGATTTATGCCAAGAAAATGGCCGTCCCGGCGTTTCATCATCTTCCTTGCGCTTGCACCTCTGACCAATCGTTTGCTTCCACACCGAACATCCACTATCGCGCCTCATTGACGATCTCATAGTCAAACTTTGTAGCAAGGATGAGCTATGCATATAACGCGAGCAAGACGAGCCGCATTATTTTTTATACTGGCGTTGTGCCATATTGCGGCAGTCCCAAGCCTAGCCCAAGACTCCGATGTGTACCGCCTCGTCAGCGCCATGCTCGGTGACACGCCATTGACAACCGATCTGCAATCGCTCGCCGACGAAATTGGCGGGCGCGCCACCGGCTCGCCGGCCAATTTAAAATCAGTGGATTGGGTTTTAGAAAAATTTCGCGTTGCTGGTGTTGACGCGCGTAAAGAAGCGTTCACCATGCCGGCGCTATGGCTGGAAAAATCATCGAGCGCCAGCGTCACGGGCGATGTTGCATTCAACGTCAACGTCGTCGCGATGCCCTTCTCGGTCGCCGTTTCGGCAACGGGATTGACAGCTCCCCTTGTCGACGCCGGTTTTGGCGGCGAAGATGATTTTAAAATTCTTGGTACACGCGCGAATGGTGCATTTGTGTTAATCGAAACTCACGCGCTGCTTGATCTCGACGGCCTTTTTCGAGAATACAACGAAGCCGTCGGTATCGAGCAGCGCGCGTTTGCGGCGGGCGCCGCCGGCGTTGTTTACATGTCCTCGCGTCCGCATAATTTGCTCTACCGCCACAACGCTTCGCGGGGAATCAAAAACAAGCATCCAATGTTGATCATGGAACGTGAAGCCGCGCAACGCGCGACGCGGCTTTTGCGCGCGGGTAAAAAGCTCAATCTCACC
>JBOHQZ010000937.1:0-2919 GCA_050732275.1 bacterium | reverse complement strand
TCACCAGCTCCCGCATCGAGCTTTGTGGATTGCTGAACGCTTCGGACGAAATGCCGTCGCCGATTCCATACGGCGATCGCTTCATGAGAAACGGCAACGGCGCAGTCGCGTTTTTCGGCACGTAAATGCTGGTGTTGAGGCGCACGCCGTCGCGCATCGGAATGAGCACGGTGGTCTTTTCATAAACCGGACTGGAATTTGAAGTCTCTTGGGCGGAGATCGGTAGAATAAAAAAACAAAAAATTGCGCCAATCAACACCGCATGAAATGTTCTGCCTGGCATATCGCCTCCGTTTCTCAGGTTTCAATTGGAAAAATCAACTGTTATTCCTTTGCCAACGCTAATCGCCTTTTCATACACCACTGCCGCCGCAGCGGCATCTTGCAGCGCCATGCCGGTGCTGTCGAAGATAATGATTTCGTCTTTCGAGGTGCGGCCTGATTTTTTGCCCGCAACCACTTCGCCCAGCTCGGCATGAACATTTTCTCCCGTTACCAAGCCCGCTTGCAAAGCGTGATGTAAGTCACCGATCGTGGCGCATTGTTCGAGAATATCCGCAATAATTTTGTTTGAAACAAACAACTGCGGATCCAACTCTTGCTTTTCGGCATTATCCGCGCCTACCGCCGCGATAAACGTTCCAGGTTTCATGTATTCCTTTTTTAAAAAATATTCTTTTGCCGGCGTGCAAGTCACGCAAACGTCGCTGTCGCGAACTGCAGATTTCAGATCGCCAACAGCCTGCGCGGTGAGGCGAATCTCCGCAGACATTTCGTCGGCAAATTGTCGCGCTCGTTCAGCGTCTTGATCGAAGGCATATAGACGCTCGATGGGAAGAACTTTGGTGAGCGCGCGCAGTTGAATCCGGCCCTGATTGCCGCAGCCACAGATCGTGGCGACGCTCGACTCTGGCCGAGCGAGATATTTCGCCGCCACCGCCGTCGCCGCGCCGGTTCGCAAGATGGTAATTTCCATCGAGTCTATCAACGCCAGCGGATAGCCGTTCTCGGCGTCACAGAGCGTTATGATTCCTTGAATCGTAGGCAAGCCGAAGCGCGGCATATTTTGCGGAAAATTGGCATTGGTTTTTGCGACAAAATAGGTTCGGCCAACCTCCAGCAATCCAGCTTTGATGTGGAAACCGCCGCCGTGCGCGTGAATGCCCAAAATTCCCGGCGGCGAGGTTTTGCCTTCGCCATGCAAACGAAAGGCATTTTCAACGGCGGCAATACACTCATCAAGACTCAGCAAGGCGGCGACCTCGCGGCGCGTCAGCAACAAAGTTCCTTTCGGTCTCATGTTTTTTAATCGGTTGAAAAATAAAAAGTATGCAGTTAGCCGAGCGTATTCGGAGTGCCCCACTTTCGGGGGCAATGCTAAAGCATTGCACTCCGGTTCAGCCGGTTAAACTGTTTCGAAAAAAACTATTCAACTTCCGGCTTCGCACCAACAAACACGATTGAGGCCGGTTTGTTAGTTTCCGGATGCAAGGGTTCGAGCAACTCGACCAGCGCTAATCCGCTATCAATAAAGAGTCTCACCCAAGAGGCGACGGTGCGAAAATACCAAGGCGCTGGATCGGAGAATTCAGATCCGAAGCCGGTCCATGAACCGGGGCGCCAGCCATCAGTGTATGGCGTGTCACCGCAAGCGATATACGGATGCAATGTTTGAACGAATACGTGACCGCCATCATGCAGAAGCGCGGGCATCGCCCTGAAGAGATTCGCCACCGACTCATTGCCCAAGAGTGAAAAATTGCAAACGATTCCATCGAACTGCCGGCGCAAACAGCCGTTGGCAAGCTCCTCATAGGAGCACACCTGAAAGTCTCCGCCGCCGAGTCGCCGGGCGCTTTCGATCAAAGCGGGTATGACGTCAATGCCAACAACTTGCGCGCCTTGTTCGGCGAGTTTTCTCGCCAGCCAGCCTTCACCACACCCAACGTCGAGAACGGTTGTAGGATGATAGCGCAAAATCGTGTCAACGATGGCCTGATTGGTCACCAGCTTACGGCTCTCGATCCGCTCCTCTCGCACCGCGTGCGTCCAAGAGCCGGCATTAATGCGCCAGGACTGAATAATTTTTTGTTCGTCAAGTTCTGCCATTTGCAAAACGAAAATGCCGGATCAAAAGATTAATAAAAAATTGTGCGTTTCACGCTATGCTCAAAAGCTACTTTTGCCGCAACACTTCCGCGTCATCTAAATCGGTTTTGTTGCTGCGATATGGCCGAAAGTTGCGTCCCCAATCCACGCCGATTACTTCCATTTTTAAGCGCTCTCCATCTACTTGCACCACGACGTAATGATAAGCATTATCACCCGGATTCATACCCGGTTTCACCAGGTGCTCGAGTTTGACTTTGCCGGCTTCATTTTCTTTGAGATAAACTTTTAAATCCGGTTCGCCTTGATAAGAGTATAGCGGCGCTCCACCACCGCCGGTAACCACCTGATCCATTCTATATTGCCGTCCCGTGCTATCAGCATATCGCTCAACCCAATGCTCGAAGAAATGCTCGTGTCCGGTAAAGAGTGCTTTGACGTGATGCGTGCGAAAAAGCGGCAGGTATCGCGATCTCAACACAGCGGCCGGCGGCTCGACTTTCACGCCGCCATGCGGGCCGGAAGAAAATGGCGGATGATGACAGAAGGCGATGACATTCATGTAACGCCGGCGATCGAGGCCTTCGAGCTGGCTCTTCACCCACTCGTGCTGTTTATCGTCAGTCGCGATGTTGGAATCGAAAGCGAGAACAAAAGTGTTGCCGTAGCCAAAGGCGAAGGTCGGATATCCCGCCAAACGCCGTGGCGCACCATCAGGGGGAATAAGCTGGGAAATCGCGGCCAGATAGTTGCGCAGCCCTTCTTTTCTCTCCGGCGCCTCAAGCTCAATGGCGCCGGAGACATCATGAT
>JBOHQZ010000936.1:0-2922 GCA_050732275.1 bacterium | reverse complement strand
GCCCGGGCCTCGGAGCCGGTGACATAAAATTAGCCGCGATGTTGGGATTATTTTGTGGTTGGCAGCAGGTGATGGTGATCATTTGGCTCGCCTGCCTGGCCGGCGCCGTCTATGGAATGGCCGGTATCGGCGCCGGCCGATTCACGCGCGCGAGCAAAATTCCGCTGGGTTTTTTTCTCGGCTTGAGCGCGATAGCGCTGGAGCTCTGGCGTAGTGGATTAGTGGAGTGGTGAATTCAATGGGAAGATTTCGATACTCCATTATTCCAATGCGTACACCGTAGCGCGGTATCAGCCGCAACCAAACTCAACCACAAAGATACTATGTCAAAAGTCAAGAAAAATTTAAGACGACAGAGTTTTTTGTGGCTGAAACGGTTGTTGTTTCTTGAGCATGGTGTAAATGACCACCACCAACTTCCGCATGGTGGCGCCGATGGCGACCAGCTTGGGTTTGCCGGCGGCGACTAGGCGTTGGTAGTAGCCGTAAAACGGTTCAACGTGGTTGCTGATCATGCTCAAGACCGCCATAAAGAGTTTGTGCCGAACGATCGCGCTGCCTTTCTTTTGCAGCGAACCCGAGCGCTTCGTCACGAGACCCGAAAGATTAACCGTCGGGTTCATGCCAAAATAGGCGACGAGTTTTTTGGCCTCGGCGAAGCGCGCAACATCGCCAATATATGCTTCCAAGGCGATGGCAGTTTCCGGGCCGATGCCCGGAATGGTCGCCAAGAGACTGGGTTGTTCTTTGACACGTTGATAAAGCTGGGTGATATGCGCTTTCAGCGTCGTTACCATCTGTTGCTGCTGTAAAAACTGCTGGACCAACGCCTGCACCACCAGACCAGCTCCCGGCCCGGTTTTATGAGCGATGCTGTTTTGCGCCAATGCTTGCACCTTGGTGATGAAAGGCCGCGACAAATGCCATTGCCTTTTGCCATAACACAGGTTCCGTAGTTCTACCGGCGAAGCCTTCGCAATGGCTTCAGCAGTGGGGTAGTGTTTTAAAAGCACCAAGACTTGTTGGTGATGCGACAGCGCGATATGGTGCTCAATTTCCGGTGCCACTTTCGTCAACTCAATGCGCAGTTTATTGAGTGTCATGGTTTGTTGTTTTTGCACCGCATGAATTTGCCGGTCGAGATCTTTGATACTATCAAGCAACGCCGATCGTGCTATCGTCGGCCGCGGCTTCTTCTCGGCCATGAAGCGCGCGATCGTGATCGCATCAACCGCATCGGTCTTGGCGCGGCGTAACTCGCTTTGTGCAAAACGCCTGGTCTGCACCGGATTGATCACCGAGACCAGAAAGGCCGGCGACTGGCGCGTGAGAAAATGATACAGATTTTTCCAATAATCGCCGGTGGCTTCCATGCCGATGCGAAACTCCCGGGTCTGATACTGGCGCGCGAGTTGTTCCAGCTTGGCCAGCAGTTGTTGATAATCAGCCTGCGTTTCCAAGACCGCAAACACTTTGCCGAGGACTTGCTTGGATTCGGTGATGATGGCGACAACATGCTTGAATTTGCTGATGTCGATGCCGACAAACAATTGCGGATAAATCATGGCGACCTCCGTTGACGACGATGAGAGGTTACTCTCGGTGACGATGACGACCTAAGCTCGCGAAAGAATTCAAGCTCTGCTCCCGCCCCGCGGGTCCAGGCCTCAGATACTTCATTCAAGTTCACGTCATCGACCGAGAGTCACAGTCTTTGTGACGAGTTCAAGAGACCCAAGCACAAAACGTACGTGCTCTCTCATGTCGAAGTTTAAAGTTTGAGAGCCATCACCGCTTGGGGATGGCCAACTGTTGAACAAGCTCCGCGAACGCCACGAACTCCTGTGGTTTTGCTTGGCGGGATTGCATTGACCCCGCTTGACGGAGCTGCTCAACCGTTTCTACCGCACGACGCGGGCGCGCCGGCAGTTGCAAGACTTGGTAACGGCCGTCTTCAAAGGCGATCAGCGATTTGTCGAGGAGTCTGTCGCGGGCCGCGAGCAAGCGCTCGACATCAATCTTCAGCAGCGCGCAGATTTTGTCATAGCTGTAAAAGCTGATGCCGTTGCGATCGCCGACCAAGACGAGAAAAAAATAGAGCAGCATCTCCGCCGGTTCCATCGCCGCCAGATAACCTTCGTGCAACAGCCGGTGATCGAGCCAACTGAAGGAGCCGGTGATTTTGCGAATGCGGCTCGGGTTAATCGGTGCTTTTGAGATCATGGCTTTTCTCCTGATGCTTGGCTATCGCCAAGATCGGAATTTTTCGGCAAAAAAGCCATCGCGTCTTGCATATCAACCGCGTTCAAGCGCCGTTAACTTCCAGCGTCTTCAGCAGTTGACTCATCTTGCATATCAAGGCTTGGAGCGACTGCTTACAGGCAGTAATTTTTGCAGTTATCTCGTCTTGCACATCCACGAGTTGGCGCAGTTGCATTAAGCTGCTGTTTTGGCATCCGGTTAACTCGTCTTGTATATCACCCCGGCCGGGCGGGGCCAGTTGCTTTTGGCGCGCGCGATAGTTTTTGAGATAATCCGGATGTTTGGCAAGCCATTGTTGGAGTTTCGGGTATCGACCCCGAAACGCGTCTGGATTTTTGGCCAGCCAATTTTTCTGGGCGCGCCGTTTGCGCTCCTGTTGACAGTGGCGTTCCTGGCAAACGCGCTGCCGCTCGCCCACGCGCTGGTCTGGCGTAAACGCGACGTGGCAAATCTCACAAATCTTGGTGTGGTTTTCGCTCATCTCTAATCCACCAAAGTTAAAACCTTTTGACGGAATTAGATAACAAGATTTTGCGAAATCGCCAGATTTTTCAAAGAACAGGAAGAAAAAGAATCAGATACAGTTTGTACACATCTCTCTATGCGAATAAGAGAGAATTAGATGCACTTTTAATATACGAGACCCATTTGACAGAATGT
>JBOHQZ010000935.1:0-2923 GCA_050732275.1 bacterium | reverse complement strand
GCGCTTAACATTGCTGAAAGACTTTTGCATCTTTTTTTACTTATGTAAAAGCTCAAACACGTTATCAGGTCACTCACGCGAGGAGGAGTTCTATGAAATCGGCAAAACTGCTGAAGCCGGCATGCTTGACGTTTGTGCTGGCGCTTTGGGTATTTTCACTGCACGCGCAGGAGAAAAGGCGGCTGACGTTCGAGCAGATTTTCAAAAACGCCGAGCCGAAACTCACCAAGGAGTTGCCGAACATCATCGGCTGGGCGGATGATAATCATTATTTGGAGATGAAGAAAAAGGATGGCGACAAGAAGGCGAAGGTTTATGCAATTGATGTGACTAACGGTGAAGAAAAAGTTTATCGGGATTTGGAGCAATATGCGGCTCTCGTGGATAGCGGCATTAGCGTCGCCAGTCCGGCATCGCAGAACGACGCTTATACTCGCCTCATTTATGTCAAAAACAGGGATTTGTACTTTCTCGATACCCAGAAAAAAGAGTTCAAACGGCTGACTGAAACTTCCGCCGAAGAAAAAAATCCTACCTTGTCGCCGGACGGTAATTACGTCGCTTTTACCCGCGACAACAATTTGTTCGCGCTTGCAGTAAATGACGGCAAAGAATACCAGTACACGAGCGATGCGACCGACGCGATTTACAACGGCTGGGCTTCGTGGGTTTATTATGAAGAAATTTTTGGCCGGCGATCGCGATACCGCGCGTTTTGGTGGTCGCCGGATAGCAGGCACTTGGCCTTCTTCCGTTTTGATGATGCCAAAGTTCCCGTGTTTCCTTTATATAATGCAGACGGCGTTCACGGCTTCCTTGAGAATGCGCGTTACCCCAAACCTGGTGATCCCAATCCGGAAGTGCGCCTCGGCATTGTTCCAGTAGCAGGCGGGAGCGTTGTGTGGGCGGATTTCAATGAAAAGGATGATCAATATTTCGGCACGCCGTTTTGGACGCCGGACGGCAAACAGCTTGTCGCGCAATGGATGAATCGCGGACAAGATAATCTGAAGCTCTATGCCGTCGATCCGGTGAATGGCGAGAAAGTGGAAATTTATAACGAGACGCAAAGCTCGTGGGTGGATTGGTTTGAATCAGTAGAGTTTTTGACCGAAAACAAGGGCTTCATCATCAAAAGCGATAAGGAGGGCTGGGGTCATCTCTATTTTTATGGAATGGACGGCAAGCTCAAAAACAAAATTACGCAAGGGAATTGGCGGGTGATGGACATCGTGCAGGTCGACGAGAAAAATCGCCGCGTTTATTTCACGGCGAGGAAGGAGGCGTCGACACGGACGGATCTGTATCGCGCGCGATTAGACGGCAAGGAACTGACGCGATTGACCTTCGGTGAATTTACTCATAACACGCGGCTCTCGCCTGCGGGCACGTATTTCATCACCACTTACTCGAACGTGGCGATGCCGCAGAAAATGGCGCTGTGCAAGAGCGGCGGCGCGGTGATGAAGGAACTGGGCGATAGTAAGACTGAAAAATTTGTCGAGTACGCGCTGGCAAAAACGGAACTGTTCCGCGTACCGACTCCGGATGGCTATAACCTGCCGGTGCTGTGGACGCTGCCTCTCAATTTCGATCCAAGCAAAAAATATCCGGTGCTGATCAGCATCTACGGCGGGCCGGAAGCGGGCACGGTTTCGGATTCATGGCGCAATATCAATATTCAATGGCTGGCGATGGAAGGCGTAATTCAAGTTGCGATTGACCACCGCGCCTCGGGCCATTTCGGCAAAGCCGGCGTGGCGTTGATGCATCGCAATCTCGGCAAGTGGGAGATGAACGATTACATCGAGGTGGTGAAATGGCTGCAAGCCAAGCCGTTCGTCGACAAAACCAAAATTTGCATTACCGGCGGCAGCTACGGCGGCTACGCCACGTGCATGGCGCTGACTTACGGCGCGGATTATTTCACGCACGGGATCGCGCAGTTCTCGGTGACGGATTGGAAGCTGTACGATACCCATTACACCGAACGCTACATGGACACGCCGGCGGAAAATCCGGCGGGCTACAAGAACGGCTCGGTGCTGACGTTTGCCAACAAATACAAAGGCGGGTTGCGCCTCGTACACGGAACGATGGATGACAACGTCCACATGCAAAACAGCATTCAACTCGTGGACGCGTTGCAGAATCTCGGCAAGCCTTTCGAGTTTATGCTCTACCCCGGCGAACGGCACGGCGTGCGCGGGGTAAAAGCGACCCATTTGCGCAACGACAATCATCGCTTTTATTACGAGCATCTTTTGGAGAAAGAATTTCCGGAGAGTTTGTTTGACAGCGCGCGGTGAGTTCAAACCATTATTTCAAAAACAAATGCCCAACGGATAAATTAAGACCAACTGATGTCCCCGGCCATAAGCTTTATCCGTTGGGCTTCATTCATCGGCTGGTGACTTGTTGCGCAGAATAAACCTGGTGACGATTATGAGAAGAGTTCTCTTTTTTCTGCACGTCGTCAACATCTTGACCTTGTTTTTTACGATATTCGTCTCTGCTTTTGCCCAAGACACGAAAGCAAAGTTTCCATATTTCAATCCCAAACTGCCGGTCGAAGAAAGAGTTCAGGATTTAGTCAATCGCATGTCCATCGAAGAGAAAATCACGCAGTTGCAGTGCGAGATTCAGGCAGTCGATGGCCGCGATAGCATCATCACAAAGGGGCTGGGAAATTTGGCGATTTCTCTCCGGCCGCTCGGCCCGCGTGAGGCGGCTGAGAAGGCAAACCGCATTCAAAAGCTCGCGATTGAGAAAACCCGCTTGGGAATTCCAAGCATCATTCACGACGAAGCGCTGCACGGATTGGTTGGAAAAGAGGCCACGAGCTTTCCACAAGCCATCGGCCTTGCGGCGACGTGGAATCCCGCGCTCATGGAGAAAATTGCTTCGGTTATTGGCGAACAAT
>JBOHQZ010000934.1:0-2925 GCA_050732275.1 bacterium | reverse complement strand
TTTCTAATCAATCAAGCTGCGGCGAAAGCGCTCGGGTGGAATGAGCCATTGGGCAAGCGCCTGAGCATGGGCAACTTCTATCAAGGGCCGGTCGTCGGCGTGGTGGAAGATTTTCATTTTGAGTCGTTTCATCACGAAGTAAAGCCTATTCTGTTCATGTTCAACCGCGGCTGGCCTTCATATCTCGCGGTGCGGCTGCGGCCCGGTAATGTTGCCGCAGGCATTGCCGAGATACAAAAGCTGTGGAAAGAGTTTGTGCCCAACACGCCATTGCAATATTCATTTTTGGATCAAGAATATCAAAAGCTGTATGATGGCGAACAGCGCGTCGCGCAAATATTCATCACCTTTTCGGTATTGGCCATTTTGATCGCCTGCCTCGGTTTGTTCGGCCTCGCCTCTTTCATGGCCGAGCAACGCACCAAAGAAATCGGCGTGCGTAAAGTTTTGGGCGCGACGGTTTCCGGCATCGTCGGCTTGCTCTCGAAAGATTTTGTCAAGCTCGTACTCGTTGGATTCATCGTCGCTACGCCGTTGGCTTATTTCGCCATGCAGCGTTGGCTGCAAGATTTTGCCTATCGCATCGAGATCGACTGGTGGGTGTTCGCGCTCGCCGGCGGGATCGCGTTCGTTATCGCGCTGCTGACCGTGAGCTATCAAGCCCTCAAAGCGGCGCTGGCGAATCCGGTGGAGGCACTGCGGTATGAGTAAAGAAGTAATCAGTAATCAGTAACCAGTATTTAATGCCACTGATTACTGAACACTGATTACTGATTACCGAAAACTGGAGTCAATTATGCTCAAAAACTACCTTAAAATCGCGCTGCGAAATTTGCTCAAACACAAGGCGCATTCTTTTATCAACATCGTTGGCCTCGCTGTCGGCATCGCTTGCTGTTTTTTCATTTTTTCTTACGTTCAAGACGAGCTCAGCTACGATCGCTACCATCAAAAGGCGGATCAGATTTATCGCTTGGTCTCCGACGTGCAAACGCAAAGTGAGACGAACCGTCAAGCGAATACCTCGGCGATGATGGCGCCTGCCTTGCGCGTGGATTTTCCCCAGGTCCTGAGCTTCGTCCGTTTTATGCCCACCGAAATGCTCGTTCGACATGGCGACAATCAATTCCAGGAAGAGCACGTCTTCTTTGCCGATTCTTCCGTTTTTGAGGTTTTCAGTTTTTCGCTGATCAAAGGTGACCCTCACACAGCCCTCAAAGAGCCTTACAGCGTTGTGCTCACGGCAAAAACCGCGCAAAAATTCTTCGGCGAAGAAAATCCAATGGGCCAAACCCTCATCGTTGATAATGAATTGACGTTCAAAGTCACCGGGATTCTCGCTGAGGTACCCCGCCATTCTCACTTTGTTTTCGATATGCTGGTCTCGTTTACCACGTGCGAGAAGCTTTTCCCCAACAGGATGAATTGGTTCTCTTTCGCCTTTTACACCTATCTGCTCTTGCCAAAGGATTTCAATGTCACCGTACTGGAGGCAAAGTTTCCGGCCTTCATCGATCACCATATTGGCGGGCAATTGCGGGGATACGGCATGAATTACATTCTGTCACTGCAACCGTTGACCAAAATTTATCTGCACTCGCAGCGCCTCGCGGAGATCGGCCCGGTCGGCAGCTCTGACACCTTGTACATTTTCTCGGCCATTGCCGTCTTCATTCTGTTTATCGCCTGCATCAATTTCATGAACCTCGCGACGGCCCGCTCGACCAAACGCGCCAAAGAGGTCAGCATGCGAAAGGTTGTCGGAGCCGAACGAAGCCAACTGATCAGGCAGTTTTTGGGAGAGTCCATACTGCTCAGCTTTTTGTCGCTCTTGCTGGCCCTTATGCTGTTCGAGTTGCTGCTACCGGCCCTCAACACGCTCTCCGGCAAAGAGCTGAGCTTGCATTTCAACCGGCATTGGGTGCAGGCGTTGGTCCTCTTCGGGCTGGCTCTCCTTGTCGGCATCATTGCCGGCAGTTATCCGGCGTTTGTTTTGTCCGGCTTCCAACCGCTCGCCGTGTTGAAGAGCGTGCTCCGGTCGACGGGACGGGGTGCGGTTTTACGGAGAAGCTTGGTCGTGTTTCAATTTGCGATCTCGGTTGTGCTGATCATCGGCACGGTGGTCGTTTATATGCAATTGGATTATTTGCGGCGACAAAGCCCGGGTTTCAACAAGGAACAAATGCTGGTGATTGATTTCAAGGGCGAGGAGGGAGTGAAACGGCGGCATGAAACCATCAAACGCGAGCTGCAAGCGCATCCGAGCGTGGCCGGTTCGTCTTTTTCGTCAGGAGCGCCGGGCACCGGCCTGACCACTTGGTATACTGTGGTCGAGGTTGGAGGGGGCGCAACGCGGGAGTCCAATCTCGAAGCCCTGCTGGTCGATTACGATTTCCTCAATAACTACGGCATCGAAATCGTGGCGGGAAGGGCGTTCTCCCAGGCGCATGCGACCGACGCAACCGAGGCATTCATCATCAACGAGGCCGCCGTGGCTCATTTCGGATGGACTTCTCCGGAGGAGGCGATAGGAAAAAGGATCGAACAAATTGGGGCACGAAAGCAGGGCAGGATCATCGGAGTTGTGAAGGATTTTCATTTTGAGTCGTTGCACTATCGGATCGCGCCTTTGTCGCTTCACCTCCTTCCCAGTCACTTCACGTATCTCTCGCTACGGATCAAGACAGAGGAGGTGAGCCGCACCGTAGCCGCGCTGAAGCGGAGATGGGAAGCGTTGGTGCCGAACCGGCCGTTCGAGTATTTCCTTTTGGATGAGAATTTCGACCAGCAGTATCACGCCGACGAGAAATTTGGCCAGGTATTCGGAGTTTTCGCCATTCTGGCGATCTTGATTGCTTGCCTCGGTTTGCTCGGCTTGGCCTCCTTTACCGCAGAGCAGCGAATCAAAGAGATTGGGATCAGAAA
>JBOHQZ010000933.1:0-2928 GCA_050732275.1 bacterium | reverse complement strand
CGCGCAATCGAAATGTTGCCGCGCTGGGAGGCTTCCAAATCGGGAAATTCCTCGCCCGCTAATTTTGAGGCCGAATACACCGAGGCGCCGGCCTCGCTCACAATCGCATATTTCAAATCGAGCGCGGCGCCGTTCTGCTGTGCTTCCGCTTCCATTTGTTGAATCAGCTCCGCCGCGAGCTGCTCGGTCTCGCGGCTCGCCGTGCCGTTGCCGATCGCAATGACATTCACTTTATATTTTTGAATGAGCGCCTTGAGCTGATCTTTGGAATAATCCCAGCGATTCTTCGGCTCGTGCGGAAAAATCGTATCGCCTTCGAGATATTTGCCGGTCTCGTCGATCACCGCCACCTTGCAACCGGTACGCAAACCCGGATCGATACCCATAATGATGTGGCCCTTCGTCGGCGGCTGCAAGAGCAGGTTGCGCAGATTCGTCGCAAAAATATTGATTGCATGCTCGTCAGCGACTTCGGTGAGCTGATTGCGCAATTCCCGCTCGATGGCCGGCGACACGAGGCGTTCGTAGCTGTCTTTGATCGCAAGCTGCAATTGTTCGCGGTAAATTGATTTGGGATTCGTGATAAATTTGTGCTCCAAATCCATCAGCAATTCCGGCACTGGTGCTTCGACGAGAACTTTCAAAAAACCTTCGGTCTCGCCGCGATTGATCGCCAGCGTGCGATGCGGCACGACTTTCTTCAACGGCTCGCGATAATCTTTGTACATTTCGTAAACGTCGACGTTTTTCTCGTCTTTTGCTTCGGAGCGCAACATGCCGGCGTCCCACGTTTTCTCGCGCACCAGCTTGCGCACCTCGGCGTCGTCGCTCACCCACTCGGCAATGATGTCGCGGCCGCCGGCTAATGCTTCTTCGGCCGTATTCACGCCCTTTTCGGCATCGATGAACGCTGCGGCGATTTCTTCGAGATTACCGGAATTTTCCTGCTGCGCCCACATTTGTTGCGCCAATGGTTCGAGGCCTTTTTCTTTTGCAATTGTCGCGCGCGTGCGCTTCTTCGGCTTGTAGGGCAAATACAGATCTTCCACTTCCTGCAGCTTCACCGCTGCCTCGATCTGCGCGCGCAGATCGTCGGTGAGCTTACCCTGCTCCTCGATGGATTTCAGCACCGTCTGCTTGCGCTCTTCCAGCGTGCGCAAATAACGCACGCGATCCTGAATTGCAATGATCTGGTTTTCATCCAAACCGCCGGTCACTTCTTTGCGATAGCGCGCAATGAACGGCACGGTGTTCTCGTCGTCGAGCAGCGCAATCGTCGCCTGCACCTGCTCGATACGAATCTTTTCTTCCTCGGCAATCAGCTTGAAAAAATCCTGTTCGGTCACGGTCAACCTCGTTTTGTTCGTTTGTAGTAGCTCCTTTAGGAGCAGAACGTTCGACGCCCGAAGGCGTTACTACGAACTATTTTTAAAAGGAATTTTCGCAGAGTCGGTAGGAATACGCGCGGGAAGCTCAACTCCTGCTAAACCTAAACAAATTTTTGCCACTCATAAACTGAATACGATTTTGTTGCGTCCGACTTCAAACCACCTACTCGACCAAAGTGAAATAGTATACAAATTTTTTCGATGAGAGGCAAGGGGTATTTGGGAAATTTTTTCGATAAATTTTTGTACTCAAAAAGTGAAATGGCGTGTAAATAAAAACAGTTGCGTTTGATTCGTGCGAACGCCCGTATTCTGCTTATGGCGATGGTGAACGGGAGCTTGTAAATGATTCAACAGGAAAATGACATGATCAAATCCATTCATCGTGTAGCTATTTTGGGGTTCATTTTTTTATGCCTGAATTGGGGCGATCCCGCGCAGGCTCAAGAGAATTTGAGCTCCGGCACGCTGCAAGACACTGATTCTACCATGCAGCAATCTTTAAAATTTGGCTACCTCAAAATTGTCACGAATGTCGATTCGGTTTTTGCTCGCATCGATCGTAATTTCAAAACATGCCGTAAAATGCGCAGTGGTGATTCATTGCGGCTAACTGTTGGCGAATACAAGTTTGTCGTTTCTACCAAGCTTGCTCATGACCATTACTTTAATATTGAGATAGCGCCTGACACCACCTTAATATACCGGATCGATCTAAAATCGGCTAAATCGTATCAAACCTACATACAAAATAGCGCTTATCCTCGATTTTATTGGAATGCCAATCTCTTGATTTTGACTGACAATGATTCCGAAGTGTTCATCGGCAACAAGCGCTTCGGTCGAGGCGAGGTCAAAATCGATACCCTGGCCGGCGCGTATGAAATAACCACGAGACATCGATATGCGGGAACCACGCACAAGAAAGTCAAGCTTTACGCGACGAGGCTTGAAGTTGCCGAAATGTACAATAAACCGCTAAGAGCAAGCGCCTATTCTCTGGCGATTTTACCTGGCGCCAAACAATTTTATCAAAATGAAAAGCTCAAGGGAATCGCCATTTTCGGGCTTTTTGCAACCGGCGCGATTTTGTCATACAATCATCACAGAGAATTTAGAAAGGAAAACCAGGCTTACCTTTCAGCACGCTATCGCTATCTTCACGCACGGTCCGAGGATGAAGCCATAAAATTTGCCCCGGAGGCGCAAACTCGATTCGACCAAACAAAGCTAATCGCCAATTGGCGCAACGCATTTGTGTGTGCTACAGCCGGCATATATGTCCTGAATCTCTTTGACGCCTTGAGCTCGCCTCGAGGCGGTTATCGTGATATGAAACGATACCGCGCGCGTGTTGTACCGTTCTCTGTGAAAGAGATGCCCGGTTTGCACCTTTCCTTCCACTTTTAACTGCGAGAATAAAAATGAAAGCCAGGCGAATATTTGATTTTATCATGTTTTGTTGTATAATAATCATCGGCTGTGAAAACCCTGCCGAATTTAAGCGCACGAATGAGCATGACCCCAACAATCCCCAATT
>JBOHQZ010000932.1:0-2931 GCA_050732275.1 bacterium | reverse complement strand
GAAGCCTCCGCCACGGCTTCAAAATGACGGCGCATGGCCTCGGGTGCGAGCAGGTCGCGATAATAGCCCGGCGTCAGCACGAGCGCCGCATCAGCGCCGAGATCGGCCAGGCGGTAGGTCAAAACCGAAGTGGCGTCGGTTGATTCGAGGCCGCTGCCGGCGAGCAAAATTTTTTCAGCGGGGATGGCGGCACGCGCCACGCGCACCAATTCGAGCTTTTCCGCTTCGGAGAGCAGTGGCGCTTCACCGTTGGAGCCAAGTATGAGATAGCCGGAAAGTCCGGTATCATTCCAGCGGGCGAGGTTTTCTTCAAGCCGCTGTGGCGCGCAATGGCCATTCTCGAATGGCGTCGGAATCGGCGGAAAGATGCCTTGCAGATCGAGGTTCATGATATCTCTCGGCGATGATTCAATCTGTGAGTTTTGTCACCTAAATTTTGCATGTAAAAAGGCCCACCCCTGATTTTTTCATGAGTTGCTGAAATCAATTGGGGCGTTTAGCTTTTAAAGTGCAAAATCGGGGTGTCAGCCATAAAATACGCCAAGAAAAGGACGGCTGCAAGGAAAAATTGAGATTTTCATTTTTTGCTTGACAAGTATATTTATGTTCACTATATTCATTTCATCAAAGTGTCCTTATATCCACCAATCAAGAAAGGAGCATGCTATGGCGAATATCATCAACGACAATGTCCACGTCCTCGCTCGTACGCAAAACGGCGAAATAGATCCTTTGTTGGTGACCTGGAAAGGAAAAAATTATACCGTCCAGCGAATCGAGCACCGGAAGAAAATGCGAACCAAACGTACCCGATTTGAAAGCATCACCGTCAAGGTTATCGTTTTGAATGAGATGAACCTTGAATTTGACCATAACAGCAAATCCTGGCGGCTACTTACCGTAACGCCGCCGTCTGAGCGTTGACCCGCAGTATTTTCCCTTTTTTGCTTTCCCCTAAAAATTTTTCTTGCCTTTTTCTGAAAAATAAGTTATTTTAGACTTGCCTTGATATTTGTACTTGTACAAATACTTTTACGAGTACAAAGTGAAGTCAAACCTGGGCACGGAAATATGAAGTCCGACTTGGGCAAAACGATTTTTCAAGTTTGCAAAATCCTATTGCCCAAGTCGGACTTCGCCCCTCGCTGCTCAAGTCGAACTTCACCTGAGTTGCCAAAGTTTATGAGTAAAAAAAACTACACGCCGGGCGAAGTCATCAAACGCGTCGGCAAAGGACTCAACCGCGACAAGCTGGCCTATTTCGTTCGTGAGGGATATCTCCAACCGCAAACCGAGCAGCGCGGCGAGCAGACTTATAAATTTTATCGCGAGTCCGATATCTGGATCCTCGACCGCGCCATGACCTACATCGAAAAATATCAAACCCGCCCCCGCGCCGCATTCGAAAAGGCGCGCAAGGAATACGAGCAAGTGGAATTGGAATTGAAGTGAGCAAAGGCAACCATGCTACTGACCAAAACGGATCTCCGCAACGCCACGACCACCTCACTCTTGCGGCGTAGCGAACGGCTGTATCAACAAAGCGCCGTCACCATTTTCGATTTGAAAGAAACTTCGGTGCAAGGCCGCGTGCAAGATGCTCCCTATCGGTATCGGGACGTTTCCATCCGGCAAACCCCCGGCGGCAAATTGAGCGCGCAATGCTCGTGTTATAATCCGGATACTCCCTGTCTCCACATCGTTGCAGTGCTGTTGGCTTATCTCGACGAGATGGAGCGCGCCGGCCACATCGATGCCGGAGCGCCTTCGTGGGAAGACTATCTCAAACACCTGCCGCAACTTCACCAGCGCAACGCCCGTGAGACGGAGGCGCAAATCACCAAGCTGCTGTTCTTTATTCAACTCAACCCCAAAAAGTGGCGCTTGCAGCCGATGCCGACCTACATCAAGAAAAACGGCGAGCTGGGACGCCGCAGCCGCCTGCAGTTCGGTTACGACGGCGCGTTATATGGCGATGTCGAGGCCACCTCGGTCGAGCTCAAAGCCATCAACGCGATGAAGCACCGCCTGCGCGCCTCCGGAAATTCGTATGGCTATTCGGCCGATTACTTTGAATTTGATTACGGCGAGGAAGCCGGCTTTATCTTGGACATGCTCGCCGAAAGCCGGCTCCATCTCGAAGAGGGCGAGAGGCCGCTGCGCGCGATCAATTCCGCGTCGCAACTGTTCTTCGAGCTGAGCAACGGCGTCACCGGCAGTGCCGGCCGGCCGGCTTATCAATTCTTCCCGCAATTGCAGCTCAACGGTCACCCCGAAAAATTGGACGACAATTATCGTATTCTCACCTCCCGGCCGTTTTGGATGCTCAAAGGCGAAAAAATTTTCCGCGTTGAAAACTCCTTCCCTGCTCCGTACCTGTTGCCCTTCACGCGCAAAGGCTATCAACTGCAAATTCCTTCGGAAAAAGTCGAAGCTTTTTTGCAAGGCTTCGTGCCCCATCTCAAGCACGACATCAAACTGGTACTGCCGGAAAATCTATCGTTGCAAACCGCGCGCGAAATGACCGGGCGGCGCTTGTATTTGCGCGAGCAAAATGAAACGCTATGCGTTGAGCCACGCTTCGTTTACGGCGATATCGAAGTCGGGAATTTACAAGAGCATCAAGTGAACATTCCGGCGCTGTCGAATGGCGCCAATGGCCATAGCCAAACCCTGTGGCGCGTCGAGCGCGATCACACCGCCGAAGCCGCCATTCACGAGGCGCTCGTTGCCGCCGGCTTAAAACTGGACGAGAGCCGGGAATTTTATGCGCCGAATCTGGAGCCGCTGGTTTGGTTGTTCGACGAGCTGCCCAAGCTCGCGCAAACCGGGTTTGAAATTTTCGGCGAAGAAACTCTCAAGCGCCATCGTCTTAATCGCGCCACGCCCAATGTGCGGGTGGCGGTTTCGTCCGACATCGACTGGTTCGAT
>JBOHQZ010000931.1:0-2931 GCA_050732275.1 bacterium | reverse complement strand
TGGGTGGTGGAGCCGGATGGCGACTATGGCTGTATGGCCGGTGTGGTCGGGGTTCGGGTTCTGCGGCCCACCGCGCGGGATGGCCGGGTCTCTTTTAACTGGTGGATGAGTGACACCGACATCAACACCAAAGACGACTGGGGGCCGGTAACGCGCAATATTTATTCCGGTGACGCGAATTTGCGCGACCCTATTGGCAGCCCGCAAACCGACCCGGAAAAATACATACTCCTGAGCAACGGCTCCTTCGACACGCCGCAATTCGACCCGATTCGAAAGGAATTTAATCCGAATATTCCCGGAGGAGTCGACCCCAATGACAACTCCAGATTTTTGATTTCATTCGGCCCGCTGGGATCGAGGGATTCCACCATTGCCGATCCAAACGACAAGATGTTCGGGCAAAGAGTGAAAATTTTGGCGCCAGGTGATTCCGTGCTCTTCACCTATGCCGTCATCGGCGGCGAAGGCGATAATGCGGTTGCTGCAGCCTTGCGCTCATTCGATCCGGCCTCCTTCGATGATTTGGGCCGCAATGCGTTTATGGCCAGCATCATGTTCGACAATCCCGGCGTCGATACGGATGGAGATGGATATAAAGGCGACGACTTGAACGGTGATGGCGTTATAGATACCGGCGATCGTGTGCCAGATTTCAAAGGGCCGCCGCCGCCGCCGTCGCCGCCGCTAAAGACCAGGCCCGGAGATCGCACGGTGACTTTGGATTGGTCCGCCGCCGATCCGAAAAGCCCGGGATACAATGCCAACGATCCGACGCTGCCGTTGAATTTTAAAGATCCCTTTATCTCGGACGATCCCAACACACCCGAAGACGAGAGTAAAGATTTTGAAGGCTTTCGCGTTCTTAGGAGCAAAACCGCCATCCTGGGATCGTTCGAAGTTCTGGCGGAATTTGATTTGGCAGATAATGCGATCGGCAGAAACACCGGGCTGGCGTTCAAATATATCGACCACGTCCCCAACGGTGAAGAGTTCTATTATGCAGTGGTTTCCTTCGATCAGGGTGCGCCTTCGTTTGGCATTGCAACCCTGGAATCCAGCCCGCTAATCAACCTCACCAAAGCCGCGGCGTCGGCGCTGCCCGACAGCAAATTTGGCGACAAACGGGTGTGGGTCGAGCCGAATCCCTACATCGAGCGCTCCGGGTTTGAAGATTTTCAATTGCCCGATCAAAGAGCCGTTGAAAACTTCCGCATCATCGATTTTGTCAACGTGCCCTCGCCGAGCACGATTCGGATATTTACTGTTGACGGAGATTTGGTGCAAACCCTCGAGCACAACAATCCCAACTCATCACGCGCCCGCTGGAATCTCTTGACCAGAAACACCCGGCCGATCGCCAGCGGCATCTATCTTTTCGCCATCGAAACACCCGGTGGCGACCGCCAAGTGGGCCGGTTCATCGTAGTAAAATAACCCGTTTGTCGTTTGTAGTTTCGCCTTCAGGCGTCGGGCGTGTGCATTTGGAAAAAGCTTCAATTAAAAGCTGTCGTTTGTGTTCCGCCAAGCTTTTAACGCCAAGGCTTCACTACAAACGTGAAAGGCTCGTAGTGTCGCCTTCAGGCGTCGGGCGTGTGCATTTGGAAAAAGCTTCAATTAAAAGCTGTGGTTTGTGTTCCGCCAAGCTTTTAACGCCTAAAGGCGTCACTACAAACGTTATTTTCTTAATGACCTAAAAACGGACTAACCAGGAGTTTTCCATGAAGAAAATAAACTTGCTGAAATGGACCAGTTGGGTTTGGTTGATCTTGACGATCGCCGTCCCGTTTGCGCTCATGGCGCAGCAGGATCAAGGTCCCAACCGGCTCGGCGGCCCTTCGCGAACGGGTACGGCTGCCGCTCAATTCCTCCAAATTGGTGTGAGCGCCCGTGGCACTGCCCTGGGTGAATCGTTTGTCGCGCTGGTCGAAGATGCCAGCGGTGCCTATTACAACCCGAGCGTTCTGTCGCTCATTTCCAAAAGGCAGGCGCTGTTCAATCACACCAATTTGCCGGCGGGCTTGGCGCATTTCTACGGCAGTTACGTGCAACCCGTGGGCAACATCGGCACTTTTGCGTTGAGCTTCATCGTGCTGACCACGGGCGAGATGCCGGTCACCGTGGCGTTTCAAGGGCCAACGGGCGAGACCTTCAGCGCCAGTGATGTCGCCATCGGTTTGAGTTACGCCCGCAAGCTCACCGACAGGTTTTCAGTCGGCGGCACGGCGAAATTCATCGCCGAAGATTTGGCCGGCTTTGATGCGCGCACTGTCGCTTTCGATGTCGGCACCATTTACCAAACCGGCTTCCGCCACGCCCGCCTCGGCATGTCCGTGGCGAATTTCGGCCCGGATATCGATTACGGCACCCGGAGCAGCATCGGCTTCGAGAGTCAGCCGTTTCCGCTGCCCATCACCTTTCGCTTCGGCGCCGCGGTGGATGTGCTTTACGGTGAAACTAATAAACTGTGGTTGGCGGCGCAATTGCTCCAACCCAACGACAACCTGCGCAGCGAGAGCATCGGTATGGAATACGGTTACAAAGACCTGATCTTTTTGCGCGGCGGCTGGAAAATCGACGAAGAAAACGACGGCCCTGACAAGGATGGTTTTGCCGAAACCTTGTCGCTCGGCGCCGGCCTGAACCTGTCGGTGAGCGGCTTCAACGGCAAATTCGACTTTTCCTGGTCGCAGATGTCCTACATCGACGACCTCATGCGGTTTTCAATTTTGGTGGGGTTCTGATCGGAGTACGAAGCTTCAGTTTCGCATTTATTTGATTTGGTCACGCGGGGAAGTGTGGCTCCATCTTCGGGAGGAGATGGAGCCATTTTTTATTTACCCCCCAAATCCAAAACGACATCAGGTCAAATCTTACAAGATGCGACGCTTTCAATGTCTTTTAATGTTAAATTAGGCGGCTGGGCTGCGC
>JBOHQZ010000930.1:0-2931 GCA_050732275.1 bacterium | reverse complement strand
TTGCCCCCGCTGATAATCAACACAATGGGCATTCCCTTCGCTTGTACTTTATCTTTAAGAATCGCCGCCGCGTCTTCCACGCGCCAGCCTTGCATCAAGAGAAAATTATCTTTTGCAAAACGGTAAAGTAGTAATCAAGGTGGGAAACCGTGCGCCAACTTGCTATAGAAGCAACCCTACGACACGCCAATATGGTCGAGCCTGCTGCAAAAGCGTAGCATTCATGTCAAGTGCAACAACAGTGGCGCGGCCAATAGGCGTTCGGCCGATCAATTTTCTCCAATTATGGCTCCAACGGAAATGCTTTTCCCATAAGTGCTTTCGGGGATTAAAAAGCGGCGTCATTTTGCCAGTTCGTGGGTCGGTAAACCTCATCCTGCCACTTTTAGCGAAATTGCAATGAGAGCAGGCCAGGCATAAGTTTTCTGCAATAGTTTCCCCATCTGCCGAGCGAGGAATGATGTGATCAATATGAAACGCTTGCCCAATTAGGATTTGTGGCGCATGGCAATACTCACACCGTCCGGCTGCCCGCCTTGTGATCTGTGCAGCCAACTGAGCAGGAACTCTCGTAGCCACTACTTGCCTTCCTGGTGATTGGGGTTCGCATGTCTGAACGTAGGCGCATCCAAGGCCTGTCGAAATCGGCTTTTAATTGGCCGGCCTCGCGCATCGAAAAGTTCTGGGCGCAAAGCTTGAGCCAAGGCGTGAGAATTCGCGAGCAAAATCTGATCAACTTCGGAGCCGAGCCGCTGAAACTCTAAGCGTTCTGTTCGATTAAGCCGATCATTATTGTTTTTATCCATTAACTCTGCCAAACGGGCCTGTTTTTGTGGCGAAAGTCTCTGAAGAAACACAACCGTAGTGTTCTCTTCGAGCACAGTAGTCGCTATAAGCCTCTTGGTTAGCTCGCGTTGTTGCTTTTGCGGAAGTTGCTCGACGGCAGCCATGGCAACTCGCAATGCTTGGTCTGTCTGATTTATAGTCATAATAAAATAAGATAAAAAATTTTACTCAAAATGCAACGTTTAGGTTGAATATTTCCTCCGCCACATTCCCTCCACTGACGATTAAAACGACGGACATTCCTCGCGCTTGTACTTTATCTTCAAGAATCGCCGCCGCACCAACCGCCGCCGCGCCTTCCACGCGCCAGCCTTGGCGAAAATAAAGTTCCCGCATGGCAAGGCGAATGCTGCTTTCCTTGACGAGCAACATCTCATCACAGAATTGCTGTGTTAGTTTCAGCATATTTTCCGCCACGAGGCGGCCGGCCAGGCCATCCGCGATGGTCTCATCAATCGGCGTTTCCACGACTTTGCCAGCGGCGAGAGCGCGCGCCATCGCCGGAGAGGCTTCGCTCTGCACGCCGACGATTTTGCTCTGCGGCGAATTCGTTTTGATGGCGATGGCGATCCCCGCCATGAGTCCACCGCCGCCGACTGGTATTACGACACACAACGGCTCTCCTGAATTTGGAATTTCTTCCAGCAACTCAAGGCCAATCGTGCCTTGCCCGGCGATCACTTCGGGTTGCGCAAAACCGTGTATAAATGAAAGGCCTTTGGCGTCGGCATACGCTTGCGCCAGCGCCTCGGCTTCGTCATAGTCACGACCATCTTGTCTCAATGTGACATCCAATTGGCGCAGCTTACTCACCTTGAGCGGCGAAGCCTCGACAGGCACAAAAACCGTAGCCGAGCAGCCGAGCAACTTGGCCGCTTGCGCCACGCCGAGGCCGTGATTTCCCGCAGATGCCGTCACGACACCCTTCGCTCGCGTCGTTGAATCGAGCTGCATCAACCGATTCATCGCGCCGCGAATTTTAAACGCGCCGGTGCGTTGGAGGTTTTCTAATTTGCAGTAGACCGAGGTGCCAATGTGCTCTTCCAACCACACACAATGGAGCAGCGGGGTCGGATAAATATAAGGCTTGAGATTGCGGCGCGCGTGTTCGATATCGATGAGAGTAATCATGTTCTTTTTTACGAAAAGGCGAGGCAAAAGTCAAGACAGAATTATTGACACATTCGAGGGGCGAGGCGGCGTACCCGATGAAGGTGCAGAAGTTTGGGGAGCAGTCGGAAATGACCACAAAAATAGCTTGACGATGATCAAAGTTCAAATCTGTTCCACCAAATCTTGCTTGGCTGCGGCTCCCAATCCAACATCTTGAGGCAGCCCCAAGCCGTTGCCGTCCTGATCCGAATACTTTGTCAGCAATTCGCTTATAGCGCCTTCTCCATAAATCTCCCTATTGCTGATAAATCGCTCCACTTCCACCGAGCCATCATCGCAAAATTCTACCTCCCAGCGTTCACCAGGCACGACGACGGCGATCATAATGGCATTGTCCCGCTGATGCGCCAGGGTATAGTGTATTTTTCCATTTTCCAAATCGGCCCAAAATGCCATTAACTTGCTGAAGACATCTTTTTTCATTTTTCAAACCTCTTGTCGGTTAATAGCTTGCGAACAACTTTGAAGCCCGGCTTGTTCGCTTTAGCGCCGGCTTCATAAAAATAATAAATCTTTCCTCAAAGTCAACAATTTTACTCGTAGACTGAATCCTTCCCGTCTTTAATACCGTAAGATTCTAACAATCCAAACTGGTTCGCGCGAAGACGGCATGACTCACGGAGGCGGAATGCACTTTTCTTACATCCGGCTGATTTTGCTCGGTTGCGGTTTCATGGGGATTTCTTTGCTGTGGGGCATCTACAATGCTTACATTCCCATCTTTCTGCAGGCGGGCCGGCCGGATTTCGCAGCGAGCGCCGGGGTGCAAGGCTTCGGCTTGAGCACGACGCTCACCGGATTCATTATGACGTTGGACAATCTCGCCGCGCTGTTTATCTTGCCTTACGTCGGCGCATGGTCGGATCGTTTACGCACGCGCTGGGGCAGACGTAAGCCTTTTATCGCCGCCGG
>JBOHQZ010000929.1:0-2933 GCA_050732275.1 bacterium | reverse complement strand
CGAAAGACGAAATAGAAAAAGCCGATCATCACCGGGATGATGGCGAGCAAATATAGCGCAAAGTTGTTGGCAAATCGGATCATGTTAAATCGTAAAACGTAATGTGTAATGCGTAAAGCGTAGACGTTGTCTCGTCCTGAAAATAGTTGACACTTTTTTTGTTGTTTGTTGTGTATTTCATCTAACTCCAGTAACCCGTAGGGTTACTGGAGTTAGAGAGTTCAAAAGCTCGCGAGTGGCGCGGTGCCGCTCGCGGCTTGGTGTCTCATCGCTGGTGTTTGATAGTTCAAACTCAAATGCAGACGTTCGTTGTTATAGATTGCAATCGCGTCTTTGGCCATTTTCTCAGCAATGTCAATTGACGCTAAACATTCACCTAACAAGAACTCGCTTTTGAGAATTCCGTTGACGCGTTCGGCTTTGGCATTTTCATAAACATGTAGTTCTTCGGTCATGCTGATTTGAGCGCCGTGTGTCGTCAATAAATCGACATAAGCATGGCTGCAATACTGAATGCCACGATCCGAGTGATGAATCAGTTGAATCGGACCAGATAATTGGGCTAAAGCCATTTGCAGCGCGCGCAAACAACCTTCGAAGCACAGATTACGACTAACATCGTAGCCGACAATCTTGCGCGAATAGGCGTCGGTGATCAACGCCAAATAGCAGAAACCTTCGAGCGTTTGCAAATACGTGATGTCGGCAACATACACTTGATTCGGGCGATCGAGTTCCAAGTCTCGAATCAAGTTGCCGTATTTGCGCAGGCGATGGCCTGACCATGTGGTTTGTTTCGGGTGGCGGCGTCGCCGAATCAATAAATTATGCGCTCGCAACAGCTCGAACAGACGATCACGGCCAATTTCGATGCCATCGGGTTTCAGGCGTTCATTGACCATGCGATGAAGCTTACGCGTGCCGACTCTGGGCTGACGGCAACGGATCTTTTTGACGGCATCCAAAATCAACTGATCCCAGAGTTCGAGCTGAAAGGCCTGATTCGCCTGCTTGTAATACGCCTGGCGCGTTCGATCAACCGTTTCACACAGACTCGCCAGCGAATATTTCAGCCCTTTTTCCTGGACTTCGAGGTGCGCGCGTTTGACGCTGTCAAACCAAAAGTTTTTTTTACATCGATCTTGTAATGCGCCTCAACGCTCTCGATCATAGCTTCAGCCATCAAGAGCTTGAGTTGCGTTTGCGCCAGCGCCGATTCCAACTGTTGATTTTTTTGTTGCAGTTCTTTGAGTTTGTCTTTTTCGTCTTTCATTTCGATCCGAATAATTTTGTCGATGAGGTGACCTTTGCCAAGCTTTCGCAACCATTTGTAAACCGTACCGCCGCCACCAATATCGTAAATTCTTCGGACTTGTGAAAGACTAAATTTACCGGACTCAATTTCGGATACAACTTTTTGTTTGAACGCAAGACTATAACGCTTGAGTTGTCTCATCTCTGACATAGGTAACCTCCTGAAATTACTCCAAAACCTGTCAACCTATATCAGGACGAGACAAGCTTTACGCTTTACGCATTAGGTTTTACGCTTTACACTTACCGCAAATCCGGCGCGACCTCGTCGCGAATCATGCCGCGTTTGTAAGCGCGAGCGATCAAATACACGGCAATCGCCGTCAAGCCGACCATCATCAGCCGTGCGCCCCACAAATAAGGAATATCCGCTGCGGGCTTGCCTTTCATCAACAAAATCGGAATGCCATCCTGCCAACCCCAGAAAAAGAGCAGGCCGATGAGATAAAGCGGCGTGATGAATTGAATAATGAATTTGAAAATACTGGGAATCCGGATGTCGGCGCCTTCGTTGATTTCAGCCCAGGCGCGTTTGATTCCGAAAATCCAGGCGAAGAGAATCACTTCGATCATGGCGAAGACAACCAGCCCAAAGGTGCCGGCCCAGAAGTCCATTTCATCCAGAAAGCCGTGGCCGAGGAAAAACACGACCGGCAGACCACAAACCAACAAGATCACGCCGACCACCATGGCCGCTTTCTGGCGACTCATCTTCATTTGATCTTGCAAGAACGCCATGGCCGGCGAACACAGCGCCACGGATGACGTGATACCGGCGAAGAAGAGCAGCAGGAACCACATGGAGCCGAGAATGTGCGCCAGTGGCAATTTCTGAAAGATGATGGGCATGGCGGCAAAACCGAGATTGAACGCGCCACCTTGGGCAATATCCGCCGTCTGGGCCACGCCAAAAAAGGCGACTGCAACGGGAATGGCGATTGAGCCGCCGCAAATCACTTCGGCAAATTCGTTGGTGATGGAGGTGGTTAGTCCCGTCAAGGCGAGATCATCTTTTCTTTTCATGTAGCTCGCATAAGTCAAAATCGACCCCGTGCCAATGCTGAGCGTGAAGAAAATTTGGCCGGCCGCGGCAAGCCAAGGTTTGGCATTGGTGATTTGGCTGAAGTCCGGATTCCACAAAAAGCCGAAGCCGTTGTACACGCTGTTTTCCGGCACATTGGGATCCGGCGTGCCGAGGGTGATGACGCGCACGACCAAAATCAAGGCGAAGACAAACAGCGTCGGCATGGCGATTTTGGCGAGCCGTTCGATGCCTTGCGCCACGCTATGCGAGAGAATGTAGATATTCACGGCGAGGGTAATAAAGAAGAAAACCAGTGCCGTTCCCAGGCCGGAAAAATACTCGGTCACCTTCAAACCTTGAAAGCTTTGCAAAAAGTCGAGCATGGCGCTGCGTTCGGTGATGCCGAAGTATTTGCCGGTGACGGAGAAGACGCTGTAGGCGAGCGTCCACGATTCGATGTAGTTGTAATAAATCGCAAAGGCAATGGGAATGGAGATGCCGAGCGCGCCCAAATAGTTGGCGATTTTCGCGCTGCCACGCGTTTTACAGAGCATGCCAAACGCGCCCGCCGCGGAGCCGTAGCCAAATTGCCCGC
>JBOHQZ010000928.1:0-2948 GCA_050732275.1 bacterium | reverse complement strand
CGTGCTCAATGCTTTCAAATTGCGCTCTTCGATCTCCTCGGGCGTGAGCGAGAGAAACTGCTCGAGCGCGGGTGGGCGATCGGTATCGATAAAGCGGAGCATCAAGCCGTCGTCGTCAAATTGGCTTTGCACTTCGGCGCCGGTGAGCTCTTCCATTTTATGTTGAAGAGCAAAAGCCCACGGCGCGTTGACTTTGCCGCCAAAAACGGAATGAACGAACAAGCGCGGATCGCCGACTTCGTCGTAAAATTGTTCGACGATGATTTGCTGATCTGACGGCAGCGCGCCGGTGCTCTCGATTTGTTTATCAAAATGCGCCAGCAGATTTTCGGCGGACCAGCGGTCCATCGCAAAATTTTCCATCAGCCAATTCAAAGCCTCGGGCAAGGCCATGCGATCCTGCACTTTGCGCCGAAACTCACCGACGCGCAAGCCGGTCTCGTAATCGCGATAGAAAGAGTCGCCGCGCCAGAAGGGGGGACGCGGACGCTCGGCATGCGCCGGCGTCACCCAAAAGCGGTCGTGCTCGATGCTGGTGATGCGCCATTCCGATGAGCCGAGATAAAAAATATCGCCGATTCTCGACTCGAACACAAACTCTTCTTCCATCTCGCCAACCTTGATGTTGGTGTCGGCAATGTACACGCCGTAATAGCCGCGGTCGGGAATCGTGCCGCCGTTCATGATCGCTGCGTGTCGCGCGCCGCGCCGGGCAATGAGGCGATTGTTGACGCGATCCCACGAAATTTTGGGGCGTAGCTCGCGCATGTCATCCGAAGGATATTTCCCGCTCAACATGTCGAGCACGCTGTCGAATAAACTGCGCGAGAGCTGGCGATAGCAATACGATTGGCGCACGAGCTGATAAAGCTCGTCGGGATTCCACTCGTCGACACTGACGGCGGCGACGATTTGCTGCGCGAGCACGTCGAGGCAATTTTCCGGCACCTGGGTTTCTTCAATGGCGCCGTCAAACATGCCGTGTGCGATCATCGCCAAGTCGCCGATATCGTGGCGATAGAGCGGGAAAAAACGGCCTTTGCTGGTGGCGGAGATGAGATGGCCGCTGCGTCCGACGCGTTGCATGGCGCGGCTGACGGATTTCGGCGAGCCAAGCTGCACGACGCAATCAATCGAGCCGATATCGATGCCAAGCTCGAGCGATGAAGTCGCAGCCAGCGCGCGCAACTCGCCGCGTTTGAGCTTGTCTTCCATTTCGAGCCGGACTTCTTTGGAGAGGCTGCCGTGATGCGCTTGTACCAATTCTTCGGAAGCTTGAGTTTGCCGGTGATGCCAATCATTCAACCGCTTGGCAATTTTTTCGGCTTGTGCCCGCATCAATGTGAAAATCAATGTCGTGCGATGTTGCTGAATCAACCCATAAAGTTTTTCGGTGATAGAAGGCCAGATGCTGTCGTCCGGTAAATTTCCATAATCCTCGACAACGCTGATAATTTTAAGATCGACGTCTTTCTTTTGGCCACAATCGATAATTGTGACTGGGCGCGGTTTTGGGTTAGAAGCAAGCAACATTTCATCGAGCTCAACATTTGCCGTTTGCTTTTTGCTGTTTGCTTTTTCCCAATTTTGGCCGCCGAGAAAGGCGGCGATGCGTTCGAGCGGCCGTTGCGTCGCGGAGAGACCAATGCGGACAAAATCACGGCGGCAGAGATGCGCGAGGCGTTCGAGCGAGAGGGAGAGATGCACGCCGCGCTTTTGGCCGCACAGGGCGTGGATTTCGTCGATGATAACGTATTTGACGGTGCGGTACATTTCTCGCGCGCGATCGGAGGTGAGCATGATGAACAGCGATTCCGGCGTCGTGATGAGAATGTGCGGCGGGCGTTTGAGCATTTTTTGGCGCACTTCGCTCGGCGTGTCACCAGTGCGCACGAGCACACGGATTTGCGGCAAGTCGATCTGCATTTGCACCGCCGTCTCGCGGATGCCGGCCAAAGGCACTTGCAAGTTTTTTTCGATATCATTATTGAGCGCTTTGAGCGGCGAGATGTAAAGCGTGTGAATGCCGCCAAGATGATTTTTCTCAAACGTGTCTTTGTCGGTGGCGAGGCTTCGTTCGAGCAAATCGTTGATGCACCACAGAAATGACGCGAGCGTTTTGCCGGATCCGGTCGGGGCGAGAATCAAAACATTTTTGCCGGCGGCAATCTCCGGCCAGCCGCGTTCCTGCGGCGGGCTTGGCTTGCCAAATGTTTGCGTGAACCATGCGGATACGGCGGGGTGGAAGAGGCTCGATGCTTGATCCTGGATGCTGGATGCTTGTTGCTGGTCGCTCATCGCAACTTTTTTCTCCTTAAAAAAATAGCAACGCCAATAAGGTTTGTAGTTACGCCTTTAGGCGTCAGAATTTGGGATTAGCACAAAAGTTGATTTTGTGACTGAAGCGTCGTTTACATTCAAACGCTCCGTGCCTGAAGGCACCACTACGAACAATCACTTTGCCGGCCACGGCTCATCACCCGATGGTCCATAAATGCTCGGCACTTTGGCGCCCATCAAGCGCAACATCAAACTGAGTTGGCCGCGATGATGAATGACGTGGTGCATCAGGGTGACACGCAAATAAGCCTTGCGTGACAATTCTCGTCTCACCACGCCGTCCGGCGTTACAAATGGAATCTTTTGCTGAAGCGCGGCATCATCCAATGCGCGCCAGCCATTGACGATTTCAGGATGTTGTTTTTCGGCAACGGCAATCATTTCGGCGATTGTTGTTGGCGGCTCGGCAGGAAGCGTGCTTTCACCAATCACGATTTTATCTTTTAGAACGCCCCGGCCAAAAATATCTTCAATACGAACCAGATGCCAGGCCAACCGCCGGGCAGTAAAAAATTTTTCATGGGGCTTGAATTCGATTTTTTCTTCAGGAATGGCGCGCAATACGTTCAAGGTGATTTGAAATTCAAATTCCCACTGCGGAATGAAGC
>JBOHQZ010000927.1:0-2957 GCA_050732275.1 bacterium | reverse complement strand
GATGAATACGAATACACGGCACCGGCCTGACCGGCCGCTCACCGCTGGGGCTTACCGATATGGGCGGGAATGTTTGGCAGTGGTGTGAGGATTGGTATCGGTCTTACGAGCTGCGTCACACACCATTTACGCCGGATGAAAATAGCGAAAAAGTGTTGCGCGGCGGCTCATTTTTGTGCGACCCGAAAGTGTGCCACGGCTTCCGCGTTTCGGCGCGTTCATCGTCAACGCCGGAAACCGGTCTGAATCACCTGGGCTTTCGTTGCGCTATGGATTTGCCGAAACGATGATATCCGCCAAATTCGCCCGCCTGCCAATTGGGCGCCGAGGCCGTTTCTTTGATTTTCAAAAGACACGGATGCCAATCCCGTGAAAGTTGGTATTGCCTAGAGGATGTCCAGCCTCGGCGTCATAGTGGCTATAATTGTACTGCAGGTCAAAATGATGAATCAGAAAATCAATCAACGCCTCATGTGACTGTTGATAACGAATTGCCGCTAACAGGCCATGCAGGCTGATGCCAAATCCCGAGGTGTTGTAATCCACCTTGCCAAGCGGATCTCTATATTGCCCCAAGCGCAGTGATACGATTTCGAAAAAGCTTAGCTCCCAGCCGGATTTGGTTATGATCTTCGGATTATCTTTCCGCAGAACGACGTTTTGCCAAAAATCGATGTCGCCCAGCCAGTTTTCGTAGGTGACTTTGTTCGGCCTCGCAACGCGCACCAGCAGTTGCTCGGCTTCGTATAAATGTTCCAGAGAAAATACGCGCCACGCGCGTGTATTCTTGGAGAGCGAAAGGCCGGCATTGAGGCTGAGGCCGATTCTTGCGGTGCGTGAGAGCGGATCAGCTTGCGCCGCACTTATGTAGATGATGGGATCGCCTATATTGCTTTGCGAATAGCCGAATCCTATTCCGGCGGACGGAAAAAAGCTCGAGCCGATTTGAAGCGGCTTGCCGGTAAAGCGAGAAACCAGGCTGGAAACCGGCAGATCAGCGACAAGGCCAAAATCATGCGCCGAGGCCTTGCCCGCTCCCGGTGGAAGGTTATTGATCGCGAACGGCGGCGCCAAATTTGATTCAATATCTTTGAAGCTCCAACCTATTCCCGCCTTCAATAGATAGTCGAAACCGATACCGAAAGTCCACACGTTGGCGTGCTCGGTACTGTGAAAAGTGCCGATTGGCGTTGGATCAAGCTCGCCTGTGATAAGTTGCTTGCCCAAATCGATAAAGATTCGGCTGTATCCCACACCAACGCTTACCGGTATCTTTTGGTTGAGCCGCTTCAAATTATAGCCGAAAAAAATTGTCTTGGCATCATAGCCCAAATCTGGCGCGAGCTGTGGCAGCCAATTCGTTTTGGCTGGATAAAATTCAGCGGCAAAATAGTTGTCAAGCGCTTGGACGCCGAGGCGAGCGGGGTTAAAGGCAATCCCGATCGCGTCATTGTTAACGGAAGCCACTGAAGCGCCGCCCATGCCGTTGGCGCGCAAAGACGGCTGAATTAAAAGAAACAAAACTCCGGCGGTCCCCGGCGCTTGCGCCAGGGCTGAAGAGGTGACACAGAGGAGAATAAGTGATATGATGTGTTGTCGCAATGTTTTCATAGAAAGCCCCGGTGAAAAGATTTTATACGGATTTGCAACTCGAGATGCCCTTTTTCTGAAGAATACCCAATCTTCCCTTGTCATGCGGAAAACGGTTTGCCAGTCCACAATACTTTGACAGCATTGAAAATTAGGCGTGATCGCCCGCAATTCTGCTCTTCAAGAGACTACGCCAGGTTTTCAGACAAGCTGAAAACTGGGCCGCTTCGCGCCAGCCTTTGTCTGACAGGATAACAGGATCAACTGGATTGAATTTTAATCCTGTCTATCCTGTTTATCCAGTCAGAAAAAGTTAGAATTTTTTTCTAACTTTCGACCACAAAGGCTTAATCAATCCCTGCGTTCCCTGTTCTCCCAATCCTGCTTCAACCGCCTTCGTAAATAGTGAATGCATCAGCGCCGTACCTGAAAAATCCTCGCCGAGCGTTTTGATCAGTTCCATGGCCAAGCGCAAATCCTTCTGTTGCAATTTGATCATGAACCCGGGACGAAAATCATTTTGCAGAATGCGCGGCGCCAGATTGCTCAGCATCCACGAGCCGGCGGCGCCGCCGGATACGACGTGCAGAACTTTTTCAGTATCCAAACCGATGCGCTCGGCGAGATGCAAGCCCTCGCTCATCGCCAGAATGTTCAGCGCACAGATGACTTGATTCACCAGTTTGGTGCGCTGGCCGTTGCCGTTGGCGCCGAGATGAACGATGTTCTTACCCATCGCCTGAAACAGCGGCAGGCATTTTTGAAAAGCCTGGTTGTCGCCGCCAACCAGGATCGTCAGCGTCCCGGCGATCGCGCCGTTCTCCCCGCCGCTCACCGGCGCATCGAGCAGCTCGCATTCTTTCTCGCGCAACCTTGCCGCAAATTGCACCGTCGCCTCCGGCGAGATGGTGCTCATATCGACGACGATCTTGCCGGCGCTCAAACCTTCATACACGCCATTTTCACCAAACAACACGGCTTCGACATCAGGCGTGTCGAGTAACGTGGTGATGATGATTTCGCTGGCGGCGGCGACGGCAGCGGGTGACTCGGCGAACTTCGCGCCCATTTCGAGCAAAGCTTGTGCCTTGCTCGCGGTGCGATTATAGACGCTGAGAGAGAATCCTGCTTGCAGCAGATGGCGCGACATCGGCTGTCCCATGATTCCCAAGCCGATAAAGCCGACGTTCATTTGTGCTCCGTATCATGTCATCAAGGATTGCTGTCATTGCGTAAACGATTCTCATTGCTCCACCTTTTCATCTTTACTCAGCGAATCGAGCACGGCTTGATAAACCCGGATCGGATCTTTTTTGCCTTTCACGGTCAACAGCTCAAATTCTTTGGTCGCAATCACGTCTTTAACT
>JBOHQZ010000926.1:0-2960 GCA_050732275.1 bacterium | reverse complement strand
TGGGGATCTAATTTTAAAAAGGCTGATATAGCAGGAGAGTCGAGGATGGGCAACAGCTTTGTTCTGTCAGCCGCTTTCAGCTTTTTCCATCCATAAAAATTGAACGTTGGCAATTGCGCAAGACGCCAGTAGTTTACCACTGTCAGTTGGATTGGTTTCATAGAATCAGTGGTGACATACAGCATGAATCCATCGCTCAACTCATAGGCAGCCTTTTTTTCGGCGCGATGCAAAAGTTCGTCAAAAATGACGTCCAAGACATCACCTTCCGGGTCGTATAAAAGGCGCATCATAGTGCTCCACAAATTAAGGTTGGGGATACGCGGTTACAACGAAATTATTCGGTTTATCCATTTGCCAGTGAAACGCAACGACGACTTCGATTTTTTTGACCCATTCCTTATAAATGGCGGAATGACTTTCTATAATGAAAAGTATCTGGATAATACGGGCTTCGTCGGCGATCTCCCGAACGAAGCGTGCTTAATACTTCGGCACGGAGATTGGCCAATTCGTGATGCCTTTCAACAATATGATGCCATCTCTCATCCGTCAAGTAAATGACATTTCCATATCTGTCTGTAACTTCCTCGCGCATGTTGACACTCCCGCCGCCATAAGATAAACGATTCAAGAAAATTTAAGCAAATCTTGTGAAATTAGCAAGCACAAGATTCACCGCTTTGTATCGCCTCAGTTAAAGGTGGGTAGCGCAGACATCTTGTCTGCAGTCAGGATGACTGCGCTACGATTTCCACACGTAAGTGAGGCATTACACCGCTTTTCCTCAACCAAGACAAAAGATTGGGCGGCACCCGCCACGATGTTGGAATCCTGCAAAGCGCTCACCCTCACTTCCAATTGATACGCACCCGGCCGCAGCCTGCCGAAATCGAGCGTCAACGATTCTCGGCTCGTGGGTTGGGTGACGGTGCGCATCTCGGAAAGCATGATCGAGACGCCGTCGTTTTTGCGGAAGGGCTTGGTGATGGCGCTGAGAAGGTTTTTTTTGGAGGGGGCTTCGGTGACGTTGTAATCAATCCGATATTCGTTGTTCAAGCCGATTTTTAACAAATTGCAAGTCTCGAAATAGACCGTGAGGGGGGTGGACTTGAGCAGGTGTTGAACGGATGGAGAACGAAACATGCCAGTGTTACCCTGATAGATTTGGGGAAATATAAAGTGCAGAACGAATTTGTTAGATTCCTTGCCTCCCTGCGACCACCGCCTGTCATTTAGCGTTCCATCAGCCTGAATGGCAGCTTGGATGACACTTGCTGATTGGCGAGCATGTCAGTCACGACAATTTCCAGCTCTAAATCGTTGCTGTCGAGCTTTCCCAAATCCAACTCCACGTGTTCAACTTGATTAGAGCTGTTGCCTTGCCGGCTCGCACTAAGCGTGATGCTGTGCTTCTTGCCGTCACCGCCAAGAAGTTTTTTGAAGAACCCCCTTTTGCTTTCCGGCGCATAGACGCGGTAGTCAATTTGATAGTTGGTTTCGCCCAGGTTGTTGCGCGCGAGGTGGTAAATTTCAAAATAGGCAAAAAGCGGCTTGTCTTTATCAATCGCCAAGCTCGGCAGCGGCTTCACGAAAAGGCCGTTTTTGACGAAGCGGTGCGGAGCCGTTGCCTCCCGAATTTGGGGAGAAAATTGCAGATCGCTCAGGCTCAACGAGTTTTCCGGGAAGGGTTTAACGTCCAGATCGTAAGTTAGATTTCCGATCTGCTCCTCATCCTGGTTTTCTATGCGAAAGGACAGGTGATATTGGGCCGGCGGCAAAAAAAAGTTGCTCTGGCTCACAAAGCCGCCGCTGTCAGTCCTCGCCGAGCTTGGCAGCAAACAATTTTCCCGAATGGAATCACTGGTGACCACCTCGTATTCATCATTAAGAATGACGATCACGCCGCGCAGAAGCGCCTGGTATCCCGCCGGAGAGCGTTTAAACTTTACATCGCGATAAAGGCCGCCGTAGTAAACCTCGGTGCGTGTTTTTCCGGCTTCATCCTGAAAGCGGGAAAAGCTCAGCAGCATCGGCAGCGATTTCGCCTTGTAATCTTCACTAAACACCACCGCCGGGGCAATCGAATCCACGCGGGCGGCGTGCTTTCTGTCCTCATTGGTAAAATGCAGCAGCGAGTAATCGAGCGCTTCGGCATCGGAACGCGTATTGCCGATCTCGTATAAGCGGCGGCGAAAATTATCGTGGGAAGGCGCCAGCTTGGCATAGATTTGATCGCGCAGTTTCATGGCTGTCTCGCCGGCGTTGGGTTGATTGAGCAAGGTGCTGCGGCCGACCGTCACTCTTTCGCCTCGCCGCGGCGCGCCTCTGGTGTCGCGATTAAAAAACGTGCTCTTGCTGCGATAAAAGGGGCCGTAAATGAACTCCGGCCCATCGACAAGGGTGTATTGGAATTGTCCTTCTTTGCGAATGAACGTATAATAAATGTCGGGATGGAGGGGGTTGTAAAACCACACTTCGTACGGATAAAACGCCCAGCCCACATCGCCCATCAAGCCGCTGTGATCGGTGTGCACGCGCCAGGGCCTGCCAAACCGCACGTAGAGGGCACCGCGGTCGTCAAAACCGCGCAGCGATTGCGAGTAGGCAAATTGCGTTTTGGCGACGGCGGCGCGTTGAAAATAAATGAGCAGCGCTTCGTTGGCCGGCGTCGCTGGAAAAGCATCCTCGCGCCGGAAAAATCTTAGCAGCAACGGTCCCGCTTTGCCATTTTTATCAGAAACCGCTTTTTTGAATTGCTCGCACTCCGGTTTGTCGAGCATGAACGCCATTTCGTCAAAGAGACGCTTCCAAAGATCCGGCTGCTGCGCCGGCAGCGAGTTTTTGAAAACATCGAAAACCAGCTCGGTAATGAGCGCTTCATTGCCGGTGCTCGCATATTCGGCGTAAAGCCGGGCCAAATCGTAATTGAGATACCAATCTTTCTTGGCTTGCGCTTT
>JBOHQZ010000925.1:0-2965 GCA_050732275.1 bacterium | reverse complement strand
TTGCCGAGCACGCCGAAGCTGATGCCGCCCGCCTGCAAATCTCTTAAGACGGAATAATCCGAATTGTTAAACAACTGGCCGAGTGCGGGCAATTGATAAAAATGGCCATAAGCAAAAAACACCGCGGCTGTGGTGCTGATGGGATACGAGACACCGAGGCGCGGCGCCAACGAAGTTTTCTTGCTCGTGCTCTTCGGCACGGAGAGCGGCGCGCCCGCAATGGAATTGGCCGGATTTTGCAAATCGCTCGGAATCGTGGCGCGCGCATCAAAATGCTCGAAGCGCAAACCCGCGCGTACGATCAAATCTTGCCATTCGAGCTGATCCTGCGCGTAGGCAGCCAGCGAAATGGGATGATACGTCGCGAGACCTGGATACTGCGGCGGCTTGGAAAGCACGGCTTGCAGCTCTTGTGTTTGCGTGATGCTGTCGATCACCGCGAGAATATAACCGGGCGAGCCGAACTTCACAGTCGAATACTGAAATTCCGCGCCCAATTTGACGAGATGCTCGCGCGTCACCTGGCTCGTCACCGCGGTTTTCAAAACGTAACTGTCGGTTTGTTGCTTGAATCTGCCGAAGTTGACGCCCTGCACGACCGCGGTGCCAAACTCGTAAGCCTCGTCGCTGCGCGGCAAACCGGCGTCGATATAACGCGGATCGAACACATCTTCATATATATAATCTTTATAGTCATAATAGTTTTGGCGCAAGTTCAAATTATAGAACGTACTTTTCGAGAGTGTGTGCGTCCAATCAAGCCCATGCACGATTGAAGAGGTGCGTTGTGTCGGAATACCGTCGGGATTGAAGCGATACGCATATTCGTTGCGCTTGGCTTCGATGCTGTTGAAAATGGCTTGATAGCCAAGCTCGATGTTTTCCAGCGAACGATTGGTGAGCTTGGCCAAACCGGACCATTCATGCGTGAAGCCGAGCGGCATTTCATTGCCGTCGCCCGTGCCGCGAAAAAGCTTGGCATTGAAATCGGAACTGTCGGTGGGAACGAAGCGGCGCGGCGCGCGAAGATAGCCGTCATCCACATAACGCCGGCCGCTGGCAATGAATGTGGTTTTAGGGAGAAACGTGGGGCCGCTGAGGCTGATTTGATAATTCTGGCGTGAGAGCGGGCGGAACTCGTCTTGGATGATGCGCTTTTCATTTGAAAAAAAATAATCGCTCGCATAAGCTTCCGCGTTCCAATTGAAACGCTCCGAGCCGCTTTTGAGCACGGCATTGACCACACCGCTCATGGCTTGGCCGTATTCCGCGTCGAACGTGCCGCTGATCACCTGCACGGCTTGCAGCAGCGAGCGATCGATGCGCAGCGTGGAAGCATTGTCATAAGCATTGTTGACGCTGACGCCGTTGATTTGATACTGTACTTCGCCCAACCGGCCGCCGCGAAAATGCCCGTCGACGACGCCGGCTTGCAGATTCACCACGTCTTGCAGCTCCTGCACCGGCAAAGCCGCCACCTCTTCGCTGGTCACGGTTACTACCGAGCTGGTCAAATTCGTTTCAACCACCGGGCGCTGCGCAACAACGACGACTTCCCCCGCGGTTAAAGCTTCTTCGCCAAGCTCCGCGTTGAGCTTAGTCGTGTTGTCCGTATTGATCAGCACGTCTTGCACCGTCACGGTTTGGTAGCCAATCAGGCTGAACTTCACCGTGTACTTTCCCGGTGGAATGTTGATGATATTGTAGTAGCCATCCAAGTCCGTAGCAGCGCCGAGCGTAGTGCCTACAATGACAACGTTGGTGCCAGGCAGAGGCTCTTTTTGTTTGTCGAGCACCCGGCCGGAGAGCTTGCCGGTAGTGCCGGCCCAAGAAAAAGAGCAAAAGGCAAAAAGCAAAAAGCAAATTATGCCAGCCAACCGAGTGAAGCCGGACTTGCGTATGTCAAGTCGAAGCTCTTTAGATGATTTTTTAGCCACAAGATTTTTTTCATGGGCAGCTTTTTCTTTGGCTCGCATAAACATATCACGTCTCCCTCGACAAAAATTTGTACGAATGGAGGCTGTGCACCTCACTCGCCTCGCGCATCCGGTTGCACTTCAAAAAAATTCAAACCACATGCTGGCCGCGCCTTTAAAAGCGAGCAGCCAGCATCCAAATTCAAATAAGCTTTTACGTATGAGTTTAGCGATCTGAACCGGAGTGCAATGCTTTAACATTGCCCCGCTACGAGCGGAGCACTCCGAGTTCATTTGGCTTAATTCATAAGATTTTACACGTAAAGCGCAAGCCGTACTGTTACGTCTCACGCATTACGTTTATGCCATCAGACTTCGGACCCTTGACCTCGGACTTCGGCCAAATGACCTTATTTCATCAAAACCATCTTGCCGTGCTGTGTCGCCGACTGCTTCTTCGAGGCGGCGGCAGTCATTTCCAAGCGATACAAATAAATCCCGGAAGAAAACCCTTCGGGATTGTACGCGGTTTCATGCACACCGGCCTCCTTCAGACCCAGCGGCACGGTGGCTACATTTTGCCCGAGCAAATTGAACACTTTGAGCGTGACTACTCCAGGCTCAGGCATGGCAAACTGAATGTTCGTCGAAGGATTGAAGGGATTGGGATAATTGCCGAGCAGCTTAAACTGCTTTGGCAATGCCTCGTTGCCGCGCTCCGCCACACCAGTAGCGATTGCCAGATGGCTCCACACCGGGGCCGCCGCACCACCGTTTTCACGGAAGAACCAAGCGCGATTGCCGTAATCGTCTGCGGTATTGACAAAAGAATCGCCATCAAGTAAAGTAATGCCCCACCACACGACCCGGTCGCCCAAGTTGGCGGGATAGCCCACCTTGGTCAGATCGATCGCGATCTCCAAGGAGTAACCACTGTCGATGTCGTTGGGATTATTGATGGTCGAGCCGCTGTTGATGGAAAGCGCAGCTTGCGCGCCGCTCAAACTATCAATGAGGAAAGGCAAATAGCCGCTGCGGGTGAGTACGCC
>JBOHQZ010000924.1:0-2966 GCA_050732275.1 bacterium | reverse complement strand
GCCACCCGCGTTTCTCGGTAATCGTTTTGCTCAATCACGGCTCGGCGAGCGCCTCCGAAATCGTTGCCGGCGCCGTCCAGGATTGGGATCGCGGCCTGGTCGCCGGTGAAACGAGCTTTGGCAAGGGCTTGGTGCAAAGCCAGATCGGCTTGCGCGACGGCGCGGCGGTGCGGATCACCACGGCGCGGTATTACACGCCGAGCGGCCGGTTGATTCAGCGATCTTATGACAAGAATCTGAGCGATTATTATGAAGAGGGTTGGGATGATTACGATCCCAATGCTGCGGCAGACTCCAGCGATGACCGGCCCACGTACAAAACCAGCGCCGGGCGGCTGGTTTATGGCGGCGGCGGCATCACGCCGGACGTATACATCAAGTGGCACCGTCCCACGCAATTCACGGTCGATTTGATTATCAAACGCAGCTTCTTTGAATTTGCCAGCGAGTTTGCCGCGCGCAACCGCCAGCTTGCGACGAATTTTCAGAGCTTTCAACAAAATTGGCAGCCCAGCGAAACGGTGCTGGCGGACTTTCGGCGCAAAATCGACGCCCTCAAAATCAAGTTCGATCAGGAAAGCTGGAACAAAGATATTGATTTCATCAAGCTGCGGATGAAAAGCGAAATCGCGCTGACCTTGTGGGACCGGCAAAAGTGGTATGAGATCGAAGCTTCTTGCAACAAACAAATGCAGGAAGTGCTACGGTTCTTTCCGCAGGCGCAGAAAGTCGCAGCGATGGGCGAAGGCGCCGGCAGCCATTTGCTGAAGAATTAAAATAACGTTTGTAGTAGTCCTTATGAGTTTTGACTTTCAAGTTCGGTAATGTTCTTCGACCGAACTCATCCCCCTTGAGCGGGTGAATCAAAATTTTGGCTCTGAGTCTATCCAAGAGGCGGGAGAGGCAGCTCTTTCCGCCTTTTTTTTTGTTGCGGAATAAAATCAGCGGTTTTCGAGGTTGTGATAAAGAGAACATGCACTCAACTCTGATAGGTTTGCAACGCCGGCTCAAGCTCAGTCTTGTCGGATTTGTGAGCTTGATGTCTTTAAGCTGCCTCAACCCGTTTGCTCCGGCTTTGGATAAAGGCAATTTAGCCGGGGATTTGATCACGGATCAATCCACCCCGGATGAAGTGCTGACAAATTTCAAATACGCTTATATTTTCAGAGATTCTTTGCTCTATGCCGATTTATTGGACAGCGCGTTTGTATTTCAGTATTTCGATCCCGACCAGGGCGCTTCGGGGATATTCGTTTCCTGGACGCGGGAGACGGATTTGAAAGCCACCGGCCGGATGTTGCGAACGTTCGATGCCGTCAATTTAGAATGGCTCAGCACGATCAATCCGGATACGGTGCGAAATAACGCGGGCAACATTGAGAGCATTTCTTTCTCCAAGAGCTTTCAACTCAACCTCGCCAGCAGTGGCTTTCAATTCAGCGTCGGCGGCTTTGCCTCGTTTACGTTTCGGCAGAGCAAGGCCGACAACAGATGGCGTATCGTGCTGTGGGTGGATAAATCCGATTTGTAGGGGAATATTTCGCCAACGATTGCATGTTTTTCAATTGACCGGTTTTATGAAATTTCAACGAGAGGATTTAAAAATATGGCTAAAAAATTTCTGCTGATCGTTGCATGGTACGGCATTGCTTTGCTTGGCTGCAGCAAATCAAATGGTGATGGCGGCGCGGCTTCCAACAACAATCATGCGGCTGCCAATAGCAGCAACGCTGTGAGTGAAGAGGAAAAATTGCCCGATTTTACTCTGAAAACGCTGGCGGGTGAAACGATCAATTTACGCAGCCTGGAAGGGCAAAAAGTGGTGGTCGTCAATTTTTGGGCAACGTGGTGCGGACCCTGCCGCCACGAGATCCCGGATTTCAATGACGTCTATTCACGCTACCGCGACCGCGGCGTGGAAATGCTCGGCATTTCAGTCGACCAGTCGCCCGAAACCGAAGTGCCGTCGTTTTTGCAGACCAACCCGATTAACTATCCGGTGCTCGCCGGCTCACCGGAATTGACTTATAAATATAGCATCCGCGGCTTGCCAACGACTTTCATTATCGATCGCTCCGGCAGAATCACCAAACGCATCGTCGGCATGACCAAGGCTGCGACCTTGGAGGCCGAGCTGGAAAAATTGCTGTGAAAATGTTCGTAGTAGCTCCTTCAGGAGCCGCATGTCCGACGCTTACCCCGCTCCGCCTTTCCTTGTTTTCTAATGGATGCGGGACGGAACCTGCCCTGCCGCAGGCTAGGGAAAGCGTTACTACGAACCCCAAAAAAACAATGCGCATGAGGCTCTTGACTTTTTGTTAAATTTATTGTAACCTTACAGATATAGCCCGCAGAAAATATGTACACGGCTCGCCCCTAAAAAGTGCAAGCCGATTATCGAACTGTAAGGATTTGGACGTCTCATGCCCAGGAACAAACCTTCAGCGGAGGAAAGACGCAAGAAATTCGAGGCACTGGCATTTCCACACATGGACGCGCTCTACAGCACGGCGCTGAGAATGGCGCGCAATGCGCTCGATGCGGAGGATCTGGTGCAGGATGTTTACTTGCGCGCGTACCGATTTTTTGATAAGTTTGAACAAGGCACCAACTTCAAGGCGTGGATATTCAAGATTTTGACCAACACCTTCATCAATCGTTACCGCCAGAAGGTGCGCGAGCCGCAGCACACGGAGTTTGAGAAGGTCGAATATTTTTATACCGAAGCCGAGAAGGAGCGCGACGACAAATACGAAACGCGCTACGACGAAAAACGCTACGCCGATCTTTTTGGCGACGAAATCAATGTGGCGCTTAGCAAGCTCTCTTATGATTTTCGCGCGGTCGTTATTCTCTGCGACATCGAAGGCTTTTCTTACAAAGAGATTGCGGCGATCATCGGCACGCCGATCGGCACGGTGATGTCGCGTCTATCCCGCGCCCGGCAGCAATTGCAAAAATATCTG
>JBOHQZ010000923.1:0-2971 GCA_050732275.1 bacterium | reverse complement strand
TGTCGCAGACGCCGCGCCACGCGGTGTGGGCTCACGGAAGAGATTTTCATGAATTTATTTCCGTGAGAGTTCTATTCCGTGAGCCAGAAATCTTTGCTTTCTTGCACGGCGGGGCGTGGCGCCTGCGGCGCCATCTGTGGCAAAGATTTCGCTTAAACCTAATCCTTCGGAAAATTATCCAATTTCATCAACTCCGCCACGATCTTCGGAATCTCCGTGTTGTCTTTCAAGCCGGTGAATCGCATGGCGTGCGGGCCGAAGGCGAACAACGGCACGGGTTGGCCGGTGTGGCGGTCGGTGGCCCAGGCCACTTCAAATTGCCCGCCGGCCGGTGAGCCGTCGATAATATTCAAGCCGCCGGTTTCGTGGTCGGCGGTGACGAGCACCAGCGTGTGCCCATCTTGCAGCGCGAAGTCGATGGCGACCTTGACGGCGGCATCCAAATTTTTCAGATGCTCGATAAAATAGTCGGGGCGATTGACGTGGCTGCCGTGATCGACGCCTTCGGCTTCAACCATCAGAAAGAAGCCTTTTTCATTGCAGCTCAACAGGGCGAGCGCCTTGTCGGTCAGCTCAGCCAAGCTCGGCGTGGACGCCGGAGCTTGCATATCCGGTTTCATTCTATCGGTGGTCAAATCTTCAAACAGACCGAGCAGAAAATTCGCCTCAGCGTTCGGCAAATCTTCCTTGTTGTCAATGATCGTATAACCCAACTCTTTGGCGAGGGCGAGAGGATTCTCATCATCTTTTCTCTCGCTGCGCGGATCGGTTTTCGGATAGAAGAATTCCCCTTCGCCAAACAGAACGTTCACCCGCGCGCGCAGCATTTGCAGGGCGATTTCTGCTTTCATCCCGCGCGAGCGCACATGGCTGGCAAACACCGCCGGCGTCGCGTCGGCGAGAGAGGTCGTCGTTATCAAGCCGGTGGACAATCCCGCGTCGCGCGCCGCTTCGAGAATCGTGAGATGGCTGGCGCCGCTGGAGTCCACGCCGATGCTGCCGTTGGCGGTTTTAACGCCGCAGGACAAAGCCGTTCCGGCCGCCGCCGAGTCGGTGATCAGATCGTCCGCCGAATGTGTCGCCGCCAGTCCCGTCACCGGCATTTGCTCGATATGAAATCTGCCGTCCGGCCCCAATAAATTTGTGCGCGCGGCAGTGAGTTGTCCCAATCCCATGCCGTCACCGATGAACAGAATGACGTTACGAATTTGGTTGTCGGGCAACAGCGGCAACGGCGCGGATTTTATGGTCGGCGTCGCAATCGCTAACTTTTCTCCGGACGGGTAATAAACCAACGAGGTGTTGACACCATCGAGAAAAAACTTGACGCCGAAATATCCTACAAACAAACTAACGACGAGAATAAAACTATATCTAAAAAGTTTCTCTACGCGCATAGATCAGCCGGTTATTTTAAGGACAAACTTCCTTCGCATCCTGCTAACTCTGCTTTTTTGACGTGACTTTTCTTATCACGAGGAGGATGCAGCCTGCGAATGCAATTACACCCAAAGCGCCCACTCCGACAAGATGATCCGCTTTATCCATGCCAGCTTTGATCAACAGCCGGTAAAGCGGGATTTGTGATTCGAACGCATTGAACGCCTTGCAGTATTTCGGCGTCAGCTCGCGCTTGAGATACGGAAACTTCGTCATCAGCGTGTTGATGATCTCGGTGTTGATTTTTTCCATGTAGGCGCGGGTGGCTTCGTCGCCTTCGGTAAACGGAATTTCGTTCAGCTCCGGCTCGATTTCGTAAAAGTGCCATTTCGCCCACAACGTGGAAGCGGATGCATTGTCGAACGAAACCGACAAGAACGGCTCATTGTTGCGCCGGACATAAACCCGTCTTCTGATATCATTGATTGTAAGGATCGGCCTCATCGAATACGGATCAAAGCCAAGCTTGGTGAGCCGCGCCTTAAAATCTTCACGATGCGAGGGTTTGACGATTCCAAGCATCGGATGAGCGTCTTCGGGACTATTGATCATTTCCGGATATTGTATTTCATACTTGACCTCGCCGCGCTCCAACTGGTTGTCCGAGAGATCATTGATTTTGATTTGCATCAATTCCCGGCCGCTCTTGCGGTCGTTTGGATTCGTCAGATTTTTTCTTCTGCGATGGCGCACGCCGCCGCGTCTTTCATAGACCTGCAACGACGGCGTATCGTAGTAGGTGTCGATAAAAAGCTCTTCACTCCAGTAGGAAGTGAAATTGGGATCGAGTTTTTTCAATGACTCCTGGTCCTCGTGCAAGTAGTGCAGCAAGAAAGCCCAGACTTCATCGGCTTTGTCAGGCGGCACGGTGATTTTATCTTCTTGCTCGACGCGAACGATGTTAAATCCATGGGCGCCGAATTCTCCGGTTTCGTCTTTTTCTTCTTCTTGCGGTTGGCCGGTTGTCGAAGAGTCGGCCGGCGTTTGGGCAATTGCCAAATCAGTCAAGCTGACAAAGAAGAAGACGACCAAGGACAACAGAAGAGTAATAGAACAAAGCCGACTGACTTGGTTCTTTCCATACAAAGCTGCGCAAAGCATTTTTTTCTCCATTGCTAGGGTAGTCTTTTTGTATTTCAATTCACGATGATATACAGACATCAACCAATTCATGCTGAAACAATTCCAAATAGAACGACTTGCCGGAATCTACCTTAGTTTGATAATTGCGCTTTGTTGAAGGTTGTTAAATTTTAGTAACAGCAAAAAAAGACTTGCATTTTTTTAACAGTTGTATTATATTATACCCCTTATACTCTTCTGCGCGAACAAGCTGCAGCTAAAAAAGTCAAGAAAAATTCTTTTTTTGGTGCAACAGTTCAACCCCCTAACAGGAAAGCATGTCCATTCCAAACGAAGCAACGATCTAACTCTTAAGAAATTAAGGGTTTGTTTTTGATTCAGCGAAACGTTGACACTGCAATTGTAAATTCAATAGCGATTGGAGTTTGTCGGTGGGTTCGTCGTGGAT
>JBOHQZ010000922.1:0-2987 GCA_050732275.1 bacterium | reverse complement strand
GCCGTTATATCTTGACGTGGTTTCGGCCATGGCTGAGATGGCCGCGACGGGAAACGGCTCTCTCAAAATTTCTCCGAGAATTATCGGCGGGCGTTATGGCTTGTCCTCCAAAGAATTCACGCCAGCAATGATCAAAGCGGTTTTTGATGAACTGAAAAAAGCTGAGCCGAAAAATCATTTCACGATCGGCATCAACGATGATGTAACGCATACGAGTCTCGAATATGATCCAAATTTTTCGACGGAGCCCAAGGACGTCATTCGCGCGATGTTTTATGGCCTCGGCGCGGATGGCACGGTTGGCGCGAATAAGAACTCGATCAAGATCATCGGCGAGGACACGCCGAATTACGCTCAAGGCTATTTTGTGTACGATTCCAAAAAGTCCGGCTCCGTGACAGTGTCACATCTGCGCTTCGGCCCGCGCCCGATTCATTCAACATATTTGGTGAAGCAGGCTAATTTCATCGGCTGCCATCAATTCAATTTTGTCGATAAGTTCGACATGCTGCCGAATTTGGTCGAAAGCGGCACGTTTCTTTTGAACAGTCCGTATGGCCCCGAAGAAGTTTGGGATCATCTGCCGCGTCAATTGCAGCAGCAACTCATCGAGAAGAAAGCGAAGTTTTATGTGATCGACGGCTACAAAGTGGCGAAAGATACCGGCATGGGCGGGCGCATGAACACGATCATGCAAACGTGCTTCTTTGCAATCTCCGGTGTGCTGCCGCGCGAGGAGGCGATTGCCGCGATCAAAGCGACCATCAAAAAAACGTACGGCGCAAAAGGTGATGAAATCGTGCAGATGAATTATCGCGCCGTCGATCAAACGTTGGAGAATTTGTACGAAGTGAAAATGCCGGATAAAGTAACGAGTATTTTTGATCGATCAGAAGTGATCGCTGCTGGCGCGCCCGATTACGTAAAAAATGTCACGGCAAAAATAATCGCCGGAAATGGCGACGATCTGCCGGTGAGCGCGATGCCGGTTGACGGAACATTTCCAACCGCGACCGCCATGTGGGAAAAACGCGCGATTGCATTGGAGATTCCAATTTGGGACAAGGAGATTTGCATTCAATGTAACAAGTGCGCCATCGTCTGCCCGCATGCGGCGATTCGCGTGAAGATTTACGAGGAAAAGGATTTGGCGAATGCGCCGGCGACGTTTGCGCACAACGAAGCGCGCGATCGTGAGTGGAAGGGCATGAAGTACACCGTGCAAGTCGCGCCGGAAGATTGCACCGGTTGCGGCATCTGTGTTGACATTTGTCCGGCGAAAAACAAGCGCGAGACCCGGCTCAAAGCCATCAACATGCTGCCGCTCACCGAACACCGCGAACGCGAGGCCGCCAATTTCGATTTCTTCCTCGGCATTCCGGAATTGGATCGGCGCAAAATTAAAGTGAATTCGGTGAAAGGCTCGCAACTGTTGCAGCCGTTGTTTGAATTTTCCGGCGCCTGTGCCGGCTGCGGTGAAACGCCGTATGTGAAACTCGTCAGCCAGCTCTTCGGCGATCGCGCCGTCATCGCCAATGCCACCGGCTGTTCGTCGATTTACGGCGGCAATTTGCCGACGACGCCGTGGGCGAAAAATCCGCAGGGGCGCGGTCCGGCATGGTCGAACTCGTTGTTTGAAGACAATGCGGAATTTGGCCTGGGTTTTCGCTTGACGATTGACAAACACAAAGAACAAGCCGAAGAGCTTTTACGCGCATTGGAATCGGAGATTGGAGCTGAACTTGTGCAGTTGCTCCTGAACGCAGATCAGTCGGACGAGGCTGGCATTTACGAGCAGCGCGAGCATGTAGTGACCTTGAAAGAGAAGCTGGTGAGGATGGATTCTCCCGCTGCCCGCAATTTGCTCAGCCTCGCCGACTATCTCGTGAAGCAAAGTGTGTGGATCACCGGCGGCGACGGTTGGGCGTATGACATCGGTTACGGCGGCTTGGATCATATTCTGGCTTCCGGCAAGAATGTGAACATTCTCGTGCTCGACACCGAAGTCTACTCCAACACCGGCGGCCAGATGTCGAAAGCCACGCCGCGCGGAGCGGTGGCGAAATTTGCCGCCGCTGGCAAGCCGCGTCCGAAAAAAGACCTCGCGATGCTGGCGATGAGCTACGGCAACGTTTACGTCGCCCGCGTCGCGATGGGCGCAAGCGATACGCAAACCGTGCAGGCGTTCATCGAAGCTGAGCAGTACGACGGCCCGTCGCTCATCATCGCGTACAGCCATTGCATCGCGCACGGTATCAACATGACCAAAGGCATGGAGCAGCAAAAGCTCGCGGTGAATTCCGGCTACTGGCCGCTGTTCCGTTACAATCCGATGTTGATCAACGAGGGCAAGTCGCCGCTGCATTTGGATTCGCGAGCGCCCTCGATTCCGCTGAAGGATTACATGTATCGCGAGACACGCTTCACGATGCTCACCAAGAGCAAGCCGGCGGAAGCGGAACGCCTGCTCGCTTTGGCGCAGCAGGACGTGCAGCAGCGCTGGAGCATGTACGAGCATCTCAAGACGTTCAGCGCGGTCAACGGCAATGGCAAGCACAACGCTGAGCCGGCGGCATTGACGCATGAAAATGAATCCAAATAGTAAACCAGTTTATCAAATTTTCTTTTTTGACGGAAGGAGGTTGTTATGTCTGCCTTCTTGGAAGTAGTTCAATTTCCTTATGGTCTCCCCGAGCTGAAGGAGAACTATCGAAAATATTTGTTGCGCGGTTTGGTGATCGGGATCATTCTTAACTTTTCTCTCGTTGGCGCGTACTGGGGCGTGGTTTATCTCGATAAAGACGATCCGCCGATGCGGGTGGTGCGCATCATCAAATACAACGAGCTGGAGCCGCCGCCATCGATCACCGACACGCGCGAGACGATTGCGGCAAAGATCGCCGTTTCGACGGCAGTGAAGCCGAGCATCGGCATTCCGGTGCCGGTGCCGGACGCGATGGTGAATCCGGAACAGACCTTTGCCAGTC
>JBOHQZ010000921.1:0-2992 GCA_050732275.1 bacterium | reverse complement strand
CGCCCGCACATTGTCGCGGCGCGAGCAAAAGTCGGAGAGAGCGAAGACGTCGCGCTGGCTTATGCGCCGCCGAATTTGATCGGCGAGGGCGAGAAGGTGCAAAGCGAGTGGCTGTTCAATTTTCTCAAGCAGCCGCAAACCGGCCAGATTCGCCCCTGGCTGCAAGCGCGCATGCCCACGTTCGAATTTTCCGATCAGGAAGCCAATAATCTGGTGGCCTATTTCAAGGCGCTTTCCGGCGAGGTTTCCGGGTTCTCGTATTTGCCGGAGTATCAATTAACCGCTGATCAGCGCAACGCCGCGCTGAAGCTGGTCTCGAAAGATTATTTTAGCTGTTTCTCATGCCATCAGCAAGGCGCGAAGAAACCCGAAGGCACGCCGGCGGAATGGGCGCCGGATCTGGTGATGGCGCGCGCGCGCCTGAATCCGGATTGGATCGTGAAATGGGTGAAAGATGCGCAACCTCTGCAGCCCGGCACCAAGATGCCGTCGTTCTATCCGACGGCCGAGCAGGACGGCCCACCGGATATTCTGGACGGCGATGACGAGAAGCAGATCATCGCCATTCGGAATTATCTGATCAGTTTGGGGCGAGGCACCACAGCAACGAATGGAACGGATTAAGTTCGTAGTAGCGCCTTCAGGCGCTAAATGCCCGTACCAAGAACATTTTTTTGATCAGCATACGCTCGACGTTACTACGACCCTTATCTAATTGACAATTGCAAATTTTAAATTTTCAATTGACAATTTAAAATTGATTTCATTTTTAGGAGATTCACCATGGCCGAAGAAACCAAATCTTCAACCGCGCCAGCCGAAGGCACGCCAGCGCCCGTAGAAAAAGCGCACAAACCCGCTGCGGCAGCCGCCGCGCCCGCAAAAGCCGCTGAAGCGGCAGCGCCGCCCAAACCAACGGTGGCGAAGCCGGGCAGCAAGCAAACCCTGACGCAGCCGCTACAAGAAAAAGAAACCGGCAACATTTGGATGACGCGCCGCAATTTTCTCTCGCGCGCGGGATGGGCGGCGTTCTTCAGCTTCCTCGGCACCATGTTGCTCGGCTCGCTGCGCTACATGTTTCCACGTGTGCTCTTCGAGCCTTCGACGGTTTTTAAAGCCGGTTTTCCGGGCGATTATCCGATCGACGCGGTGAGCACGCGCTGGATCAAAGATTATCGCACCTGGATCGTGCGCAACGAGCAGGGCTTTTACGCCATCTTTGCGCAATGCACGCACCTCGGCTGCACGCCGCGCTGGCTCGATGCCGAGGGCAAATTCAAATGCCCGTGCCACGGCAGCGGTTTCACCATGGAAGCGATCAACTTCGAAGGGCCGGCGCCGCGGCCGCTGGAACGGGTGCAAATCACTCTGGCGGAAGACGGCCAGCTTCTCATCGACACCAGCATTCGCTTCCGCGAAGAGACCGGCCAGTGGAGCAATCCCAACGCGTTCTTGAATTACGCGTGAATCGCACACTCTGGTTCGTCGCCAAAACCATCCAGGCCATCGGCCTTTTTGAGGTGATGTACGGACTGATCATCGGCTTGAAAGACGGCAACCTCGGCCTCGAATTTCGCTACGCCGGCATCGGCCTGTTGATCTTTGGGGTCGGCTGGCTGATTGAGAAGAAGCTGGGGGGACGGTAATAACTTCTTTTCATTTACGATGAAATGCTTTGTGGGCAAGCTTTTGTGACATTTTAAAATCACATAGGATGTAAGTGATGGCTAAATCGGCGCAAATAATACCTCAGGATTATCCAAGAATTCAAGATGCCGATAGCCCATATTATGGCTGCCTTGATGACTCAACATTGGTGCCACATAGGCATAAGATTTCTGCCAAGCAGTTAAAGACGCTCATCTTATTGGCAATAAGCAACGCCAACAAAAAATCGAGCCGGGAAATTTTGTCCATTCCATCTGATGCTACACACGAAGCAATAGACAGAGTACATGAAAAAGAAGGCAGAAAATTATTTGCCTACTTTAAAAAGTACTGCGGTGATCCGGCATCGACGGCACACCAAATATATGGAAAGCATTACAACGAAGTGGGACAGGAACAGTTTCGCCTTCGCACGCTTCAAAAAGAAAGAATGAATTCAGGTTGGCGGTATCAATTTCTCGCCAGTGGCTGCGCGCAAAAATCAAAAAGATTCAAAGGTGTTTCGGATATAGGCGCAGCCGAAGGGGATTTTAATGCCGTCATCGAGTTCTTGGATAAAACCGAAAAGCCTCTGAACCTGTATGTATCGGTAAAAAATCGAAACAATACGATGGGTGGTCAAGATTGGCCCAAGGCCATTCAGGCTTTGGAAAATGTTGCCAGGAGCGACAAGAATAGAACCGGACCATACTGCTGTGTTTTTGGCTTGGCGATGGATAGAGGCGTGCGATATATCAAGCGCGAACAAAAGACTAAAAAACCTCATTCAGTAAATACCGAAATTTGGCATTCAAATTACTTTTGGCCGTTTTTCGCCAACTTATTCATACGAAGAAATTATGACCGTCGTTCTTAACGTTCTTATAGAGTTGTACTCGCTGGAACGGCCTTCTAATCAAATAGACGTGCCAGACAAACTTGTGGAATCGTTTGGAAAATCTTGCAGGCAAGCAGGTTTGACTGATGACTCCGGCAAATTTAACGATCCGTACAAACTGGTTCGTTTCTTCTGTCAAAGATAAGCAACGGACGGCAGAATCCGATGAAACCTCGTGAAGAAAAGCAACAGGTCCTATCAAATCGAACGGCTGTATCAAGAGCAGGCATAACCTGCACAGTCATTCATGGCGATTGCCGCATCGAACTCGGCGGGTTTGATGGCAAAGTTGATTTGATTATCACCTCACCGCCGTATGCAGACGCCAGGCAAACTCATTATGATGGTATTCACCCCGATAGATTTGCGGAATGGTTCTTGACTTTTCATGAAGCCTTTTATCGTGCGCTTAAACCGACGGGCAGTCTTGTAATCAACATTAAGGAT
>JBOHQZ010000920.1:0-2992 GCA_050732275.1 bacterium | reverse complement strand
CGGCCACACAAGTCGCGCTCAATCTCAGCCGCAAGCCGGTTTACTTGCTCGTCGAAGCCAAGCCTTCACGCCAGAAAGCTTCGGAAATCGCTGTCGAAGAAATTCCGGCCACTTTTAGCGAAAGCCTTGCTGAAGTGCGCGTCTATCCCGATCCGAAGGGTGCCCAAGGCTCCCGCACCATTGTTTTTGCCAACCTGACTCAGCAAGCCACTATTCAGATTCTCGACGGCGAGAAAGTGGTTTTCGAGATGATCAATCCCGGCACGCCGGTTTGGAAGTGGGAGGGACTCGGCCAAAACCGCCAGCCCTTGCCGGACGGGAGGTATCAATATCGTATTTTGTCCAAAGGCGGCAGTGCCAGCGGCGCTTTGGATCTAAATTGATATGCTTTTTCGTAAAGAGCCAGCTTAACGCACAAGCATCGCAATATCCACATTGGTGCGCGCTGTCACTTCTTAGATACAATGTTAACTTTAATTCATCACAAATATATTTCATCCATTTTTGTGTTTTTCGATTACGTCTGCGTAATTCATTGTTAGATTTTGTGTCAAGTTTTCGCCCCGCCGTTTCGCTCGCCGCTTGCACTCGTCTGCTAATATTTGCCTAAGAATCAACATGCTAAAGCCTTTGCCAGTGCAAAATAACCTCCCAGCATTTGCTGTCAAAAGACGGCATTAGTTTTGCAAAAAGAAATCCCAGTTTAGGTGATTTGAGGACATCATAACCTTAGGACTTTGAGGCATACAAAAATGATTAACATCGGCGGCCGCCACTTTTACGGCCCGTTTTCACTGAATGAATGGGTTCCCCCGACCGAGAGCGGGGTTTATGCGATTCTCACCGGAACCGGCGTGATGCTGAATTTGGACGAGCTGTTGTATATCGGAATCTCGCGTAATTTTGCCGACGGCAGAATCGGCGCCATGCACTATGCTTATCGCTCCTGGCTGGAAAATTCCGAACCGCAAGGCAATCTTTTCGTGGCGGTCTATCCCATGCCATACTCGAGCGAGCTGTTGCTGGCGCTCGAAGAGGAGAAGCTTGTCAAACTGATGAATCCGGTTTGCAATCAACTGCACTCGCCGATCATGCGGGCGCTTTTTCGGTAACGTTTGTAGTAACGCCCTACGGGCATAAGATGCGAAATCATGCAAGGCCATGATTGCAATTTGAATTTTTCTAAAAGCTCAGCGTGGATGCCTAATGGCATTACGACGAACTATGAAAACCAAATTTTTCATATTTTACATATTCTCACTGTTAACGTTTTCTCCGGCGCCTCGGCTCTTCGCCAGCTCATTTACTGCCAAGCCGGGTGACAACTTGAGCGCCAAGCTCGCGGCCTTGCAGCCGGGCGACACGCTGTTGCTGCACGGCGGAATTTATAATGAAGGTCTGGCATTACCGCGCAGCGGCAGCGCCGGAAAGCTGCTCACCATCCGCGCATTTCCGGGCGAGAAGCCGGTTATCTCCACCGGCAACGCCGTATTGAACCTCAACAAAGATTACTGGCTGATCGAAGGATTGGTTTTCGATCATCAGAAAAGCGCCAGTGATGCCGTGCCGGTCAGCGGCAGCAACAATATCATCCGGCGCTGCGAATTTCGCAACGGGCAGCGTGATTGTTTCGACGGCAAAAGCAGCAGCCGCAACAATGTCATCGAAGATTGCGTCATTCACGATTTTGTTTGGAAACCGGGCAGCGACGCGCACGGCATCGTGCTGAATCCGGGCGCACGCGATTGGATCATCCGCAACAACACCATTTATAATTGCGGCGGCGATTGTATCCAGTTTTATGCCGATGATTCGACCCGGATCGCCGGCTACTCGAAAAATATTACCATCTCTGGAAATATTTTGTACACCACGCTCGGCAGCGGCAGCGAGAACGCATTGGACTTCAAGGGCGTCGATAGCTGTCTCGTCGAGGCCAACGAAATGCATGGCTTCGCCAACAAAGCCTGGGTGGTGCAGAAAGGCTGCCGCAACATCACGGGCCGATTCAATATCATTCACGATAGCCAGCGCGGTATGGAATTTCGCGGCGAGGGCGGCAAAACGCAAGAGAATATCCGCTTATTCAAAAATATTTTGTATAATATTCAAGATTATTACGCCGTGAAATTTGACGGCGTAGCCAACGTCGAGATGGCAAACAACACCATCGCCAATATCAACGCGACGTGCCTGCGCATCGAAGGCAATGGCGTGCAAGGCGGCTATTTTCGCAATAATCTGATTTATCAAGCCGAAGCGCCGAGTCTCTCCGGAACCTTCGACTGCCAGTTCGATCACAACGGGTGGTTTCAAGCGCCGGCAAAAGATTTGAGCGGCGCCGGCGACCGTAGCGGCAACGATCCGCTTTTCACGAACGCCGCCAAGTTTGATTTTACGTTGCGGGCGAACAGCCCGGCCATCGACGGCGGCGTGAAGGTCGGGTTTTCTTTCAAAGGCGCCGCGCCGGATTTGGGCGCGCAGGAGTTTGGCGAAGCCCCTTTATCGGTCGATGAAGGAACGCAAGGTGCTGTGTTGCCGGAGCGTTTTGATTTGTTGCAAAGCTATCCTAATCCTTTTTATCTCTCCGATTCCCGCGGCAATTCCACCGCTCGCATCGAATTTGCGGCCGGTGAAAACGCTGCGGTACGGTTGGAGATTTTGAATATACTCGGACAACACGTCCGCACACTTTGGGAAGGGGAAATGTCAGCCGGGCGGCATGCGGTGGTTTGGGATGGGCGCGACAAGACTGGTGTAGTGGTGGCCTCCGGAGTCTATGTCTATTGCCTTGCAGGGATAGCGCAGACTTCAGCGAGACGCGCCACGATGGTAACGGCGCGTCCGACAAGGGCTACCGCCCGGCTGCTTTTTTTTAATCGCTAATCCGTATAGTAGGATCGAGGTGGAGCGTGTGTTATAACGCCAACAATCATCGCTTGCTCACACTTGCCATTTATGCCGCTTTAGCGGCATTGCATTTCTTAGCCCC
>JBOHQZ010000919.1:0-2994 GCA_050732275.1 bacterium | reverse complement strand
GGAAGTTCAAAAATTGGCGTCCTTCCCGTTGGTTGATCCATGGATTGCGCAAACGGTTTGCAAAAAATGCAAAACGGCTTGAGTGTAAGTTTCCGGATCGGTGCGAAACGCCGCGCCGTGCTTTGCGTTCGGAATAATCACGAGATTTTTGTGCGCGCTTGGCGAAGCGTCATAAAGCGCTTTGGCGATCTCCGGCGGCATGCGAGTGTCGGCGCTGCCGGCAAAGAACAAAATCGGACGATCGTCGATTTTTTGCACGGCGCGGCGCATGTCGAAATCTTCCGAGCTAAAACCAGCGCGCCATTTGGTGAAAAGAATCAGCTCGTCCACAATGGGGAACTTGGGCAAACCCAGCCAGGTTTTGGCATGGTGCGTGATGGTCTCATCAAAAGAGAGAAAGCTGCTGTCAACAATCAATCCGGCGATGGCGGAATCATCAGCAGCGGCGAGCAATGCGGCCGCCGCGCCCATCGACACGCCATGCACGACAATCGGCTGCTTGAATTGCAAGCTGTCACGTAGGAAATGCACCGCGCCGATAACGTCGAGCCGCTCGAGATAACCCATGCTCGTCAGCTCACCACCGCTCTTGCCGTGGCGGCGGAAATCCAGCAACAAACCGGCATAACCCGCCTGCCAAAATTTTTCCGCGCGATCCAGCATCTCCAGGCGCGAGCGAAACAAGCCGTGGCAATACACGATGGCCGCCGGCGCCCCCTCGCGGGGAAAATACCAGCCGGATAGAGGCACGTCATCGCTCGACTTGAACGAAATTTCCTGCGCCGCCAAACCATCGGGAACCGTGCTCATCTTGATGTCGCGATCCATCGGCCGCGAACTGGCGTGCGTAATCACGTGAGAGAAAAAAAGCGGCACCACTGCAAAGAAAAAAAGAAAAACCAATATTCCCAAAATCATGAGAATGCGGCGCACCCAGCGCCAGAGTTTCGAGGGATTGGGCTGAGTCGGAATTGAGATTGATTTCTGCATAGCAGTCTCTAAAGAGTCAAATCTTTGCTTTTTCGGCAAAGATTTTTTGCCGCTACTAAACGCGAGCAACCGTTAATTTTTGATTCGCGTTCATTAGCGTTTATTCGCGGTGAGAGGCCGTTTGGTTGCGGCTCGTCCGCGTCGGGTTAACTTGGATAAAAATAATTTCAGTTTGCCAAAGTCATATTATATTAAACACGCGCATCCGGCTCGGTAATCCATAACGCCAACCCGCTCGCCACCACGCTGCACCCGGCGGCAAAATAGGCAACGGCATGAAAGCCGAAGCGCTCGAAGAGAAAACCGCAAATCGCCACGGCGGCCGCTATCGCAAGCTGCGAAGTCGCATTGCGGAGCGCGATGTAAGCGCCGCGCTCGCTTGCCGGCGCCAGCTCGCTAATCAACGCTTGAAACGGGCCTTCGCGCAGTGCCATGGCCAGCCCTCCAATGGCGCAAAAAAAGAACACGCCCGTATGATTTTGCACCGCGCTCACAAAAAAGAGAATGGCCGCCAAAATGATGCTGCTTAAAGCGATCATCCGGCGCTTGCCCAGATGATCTGCCAACCAACCGCCGCCGAATGCGCCCACCACCGATGTTCCACCCGTCACCATAAAAACCAAACCGATCGTTGCGACGGACATGCCAAAAACCGAGGTGAGCCAGGCGCCAAGAAAGGTTACCATTCCGGCCACAGTTGCAGAAACCATCACCGCGAGCAAAAGCCCATAACGCGTTGTCCTCCTTGCCAAGTAGCGTGAATAGTTTTGCGCCTGCTGCCAAAGTGTCTTCGTCGCAGGTTGAGCAGATAAAGCGCCTGGATGGTTTTGCTGCGTATTCGATCTCACCTTTGGTAGAAGCGCCGGCCGAATGAGCGCGACGAGCACCAAAGCTAAAACGCCGAGCAAAAGGTACAAGGCCCGCCATCCCCAAATCGAAGTGATCCACGCGCCCAGCGGGACGGCGATGACAGCGGCAATAAAATAAATCGCGCCCAACCAGCCCATGGCCCGGCCGCGCGCCGAATAGTCAAACAAATCGGCGACTTGCGCGATGACGCACGCCGAAATCGTGCCGCCGGCCAATCCCGCCAAAACTCTCGCTGCAACGTAATGCTCAAAATACACGGCAAAATAGGCGACAGTCGCCGCGCCGGTGAAAACCAAAGCTGCGGCGCGCAAAAAAATTAGCCGGCCAATTCGATCAGACAACGGTCCGACGACCAGCGCCCATACGGCCGCGGCAATCGCATACGCGCTCACCGCCGTGCCCATAACCGCCGTGCTCACGGAAAAATCCTCCGCCAGCTCCGGCAAGATCGGCGCAATAATTTGCACGTCTGCCAAGCCGAGCAGGAAAATGGCGAGCAAAAGTATGAATAATCCAATTCGTGATGGCGCCGTCATGGCTGAGTAGACACGTTCGCAGCATCGTCGTTCAACAAAATTTTATAGCAAGATAAACGAATTTTGGTATTAGTCAAGCACAAAAATGAAAGAGGCAGTAAAGATTGCAATAATTCTAGAAAGCAATAAAGGTTGGTGAAATCAAAGATGGGTGCATAAAAATTTGTAAGGCCTCACTTATTGGTGGAAAAACGTAGTGCAGTCTTCCAGACTGCAGACAAGATGTCTGCGCTACCCACCTGTAACTGACCCATTACAAAAATTTTAAAAAAATACTTGACTTTAAATTTTGCGCGATTTATATTACGCGTGTCTGGGTAACTCGGTTTCTATGAATGAACGCGGGGGAAGGATGATCAGAGCAGTTTACCGGGGCTGCAACATGAAGGACGATCGACTTTTGCTCCATTCTTCCCTTTTCCCTTTCTCTTTCTCTTTCCCTTTGGCTCAGACTTGGCTTGGTCGGAAACTCAGACGCGGGTAAGTGAAGTTTTGTTTTTGTTAAAAAGTCACTTCGAATTGATTTCTGACAAAGAGGCCTTGAAAATTCGGCCCCTTCGTGAATAATCGATAACTCTCATTCGTGCTGGATCAAATA
>JBOHQZ010000918.1:0-2996 GCA_050732275.1 bacterium | reverse complement strand
GGACAAAGATGAAACCGCGTGGCTCAATCGTTTGGGATGGGAACTGCCCAACCGTGCCCAACGCCTATCTTTGGCGGGGCTTGACCGCGAGGGCGTGCGTGACGTCCTCAGCCAGATGGGAAATCCGTAGGACGCGCTGGCGACAAAAATCGACCTCATCAGCCGGCTGTATGAGCTGAGCGCAGACGACCCGCTGCTGGTGCGGTTGTACGTTGAGGCCCTGCTCCCGCAAGGGGCTCAAGCCGCGACCTTAACGCCGGAGGATTTGGCCAAACTGCAACCCGGCTTGGAGGCCTATTTTAAACGCTGGTTTGAAGAACAGCAAAAACTCTGGGGCGGCGCCAAACCCCTGCAAGACAAAACCGTGCGCGGCCTCCTGAACCTGTGCGCTGCCGCGTTAGGCCCGCTCAAAAAGGATGACGTGCTGGCGCTGGCGCCGGACATTTTTGAAGACAGCGGCCTGCTCGATGAAGCGGCAGCCACGGTGAACCGTTTTATCATCGGTGACGGCCTCGCCAGCGGCTATGTCTTCAGCCATCCGCGTTTGGCTGAATATTTTGCGGGAAAGCTCACCGAACGCGAGCGGCAAGTGTGGCAGGCCCGGTTCATGCAATATGGACGTGACGCCCTCACCGCTCTCGAAAACAAAACCCTTCTTCCCAAGAACGCTCCGGCTTATGTGGTGCAATATTATGCTGCCCATCTCGTGCAAACGAAAGCGTCCGCAACTGATTTTTACGCATTGGTCTGTGAGAGCTGGCTGCGCGCCTGGGAATGGCTGGAAGGCACCCCGGCCGGCTTTCTCAATGACGCTGATCGTGCCTGGCAGTACGCTGAAGCCGAAGGCCCAGCCGCATTGGGCCAACAAATTCGCGTCGCTCTATGTTTGGCCAGCGTCACTTCTTTAAGTGCAAATATCTCAAAAGATCTGCTAGTGGCCTGCGTAAAAGCCGGAGTGATCAGCCCGGCTTTGGGGTTGGTCATGGCTCGACAAAAACCAGATCAAAAGGATCGGGCAGAATGTCTCGCGGCAATCGCTGAATTCCAGCCTTCAGAATCTCATGCCATCATGAACGAAGCGTTGTCGACGGCCCGCGCGATTTCTAATAACAAGTCTCGCGCTGAAGTTTTGGGGGAATTAGCGCCACGGCTGCCGGAAAACCTGTTGGGGGAAGCGTTGGCAGCGGCCCGCGCGATTTCTGATGAAGCGTCTCGCGCCCACGTTTTGGGGGAATTAGCGCCGCGTTTGTCGGAGCGTGAGCAGGCGAAGGTGTTGAGGGAAGCGTTGTCGGCGGCCCGCGCGATTTCTGATGAAGAGTCTCGTGCTATCGTTTTGGGTGAATTAGCGCCCCGGCTGCCAAAGAGCGAGCAGGCGCAAGTGTTGGGCGAGGCATTGGCGGCGGCGCGTGCCATTGCTGATGAGACTTTACGCCCCATGGTTTTGAGCGAGTTAGCGCCCCGGTTTCCAGAAAGCGAGCAGACGCACGTTTTGGGCGAGGCGTTGGCGGCGGCGCGTGCCATTGCTGATGAGATTCTATGCCCCATTGTTCTGAGCAAATTAGCGCCCTGGTTTCCCGAGAGCGAGCAGGTACAAGTGCTGAACGAAGCGTTGGCGGCACTTGCCAGTACCAATGACATCAATGCATGTTTACGCATCAGTATTTCGCATAAGTTAGTGCCCTGCTGCCGGAGAGTGAGCAGGTGAAAATACTGAGTGAGGCGTTAGCGCCGGCGCGTGCCATTGCCAATGACCGGTTATTGCACGATCTCAATGAATTGTTACGCGCCAGTGTTCTCAATGAGTCAGCGTCTTGGCTGCCGGAGAGCCTGCTGAACGAAGCGTTGTTGGCTGCGCGCGTTATCGAAGATGAAAAAACACGTGCCGAGGTTTTGCGCAAATTGGCGCCCCGGTTGCCGGAAAGTGCGCAGGTGCGAGTGCTGAACGAAGCGTTGTCGGCCGCACGCGCCATCGAAGGTGATAAAGAAACATGCACCGAGGTTTTGCTTAAATTAGCGTCCCGATTGCCGGAGAGTGAGCAGCTGCAAGTGCTGGGTGAAGCGTTAGCGGCGGCACGCGCCATTTCGGATGAGGATTTACGCGCCAAGGTTTTGAGCGAGTTAGCACCTCGGTTTCCGGACCGTGAGCAGGTGCAATTGCTGAGCGAAGCGTTGGCGACGGCGCAAACTATCACCAATGAGCGGTTACGCGTAAAGATTTTGCGTGAGCTAGCGCCTAGGCTGCCGGAAGGTTTTTACTTAGAAACGTTAGCCGCCGCTCGTACCATTAAGGATGAAAAGTTACGCGTCGAGATTTTGTGTGAGTTAATGCCCCGGTTGTTGGAGAGTGAGCAGGTGCAAATACTGAGCGAAGCGATGGCGGCGGCACACGCCATCGAAGAAGAAACATTGCGTGCCTATGTTTTGGGTGAATTAGCGCCCCGGTTGCCGGAAAGCGAACAGAAGAAAGTGCTTAGGGAAGCGTTGGCGACAGCGCATGCTATCCCCGATGAAAATTCACGCGCTATAGTTCTGGAAAAGTTAGCACCTCTGCTGCCGGAGAGCCTGCTGAACGAAGCATTGGCGGCGCATGCTATCCTTGATGAATGGTTACGAGCAACGACTTTGTGTGAGTTAGCGCTCTGGCTGTCGGAAAACGACCAATTGAACATACTAGGCGAAGTGTTGGCCACTGCTCGCAGCATCAAGGATAAAAAATTACGTACTGAAGTTTTGAGTGAGTTAGCGTCCCGGCTGCCGGAAAGCTTACTTGGCGAAGTGTTGGCCGCCGCTCGTACCATTAAGGATGAAAAGTTACGTGCAAAAGTTTTGAGCGCGTTAGCGCCGCGACTACCAGAAAGTTTACATGGCAAAGTGTTAGCCGCCGCTCGTACAATTAAGAATGAAGAGTTACGTACCGAAATTTTAAACGAGTTAGTGCCACGGCTGCCAGAAGGTTTACTTGGCAAAGGGTTGGCCGCTGCTCGTGCTATCAAGGA
>JBOHQZ010000917.1:0-2999 GCA_050732275.1 bacterium | reverse complement strand
GTGTGCTTGCTTGTGTGGCGATAACTTTCGCCTGCGAGCGTCTCATGACCTGAGCCGCATCTTTAGATCGGTTAAAAATGCTCAACTACAAGCTCACCCTCGAATACGACGGCAGTAAATTTTACGGTTGGCAGGTGCAGCCGGGCATGCGAACGGTTCAGGGCGAGATGGAGCGCGCGCTGCAGATTCTTTTCCGTCAAGCGATTCGCGTCAACGTAGCCGGACGCACGGATTCCGGCGTGCATGCGCTCGGGCAGGTGATCAATTTTCACTCGACAGTTGAACTGCCTCTAAAAGATCTTCCGCGTTCTTTGAATGGCATTCTCGATCACGACGTGGTAGTCAAAATCGTCGAGCTGGCGCCGGAGGATTTCCACGCGCGTTTCAGCGCGGTGAGCCGCCAATACTTTTATATACTCAGCCGCTTTCCCGTCGCAGTCGGACGGCACTATGCGTTCTTCTGCAAATTCCCGCTCGAGGTGGCGGCCATGCGCGAGGCCTCGCAGCATTTACTGGGCGAGCATGATTTCCGCGCCTTCTGCGACACGAGCACCGAAGACCCGCATTATCTGAGCCGCGTCGAGCTGATCGAGTGGGAAGACACCGGCGAGCGCCTCAAGCTGATCATTCGCGCCAACCGCTTTTTGCGCAGCATGGTGCGGATCATCGTCGGCACCATGATCGACGTCGGCCGCGGCAAGCTGGTGCCGTCGCAAGTGAAAGAAATTCTCGAAAGCCGACAACGCACCGAAGCCAGTTTCACCGCGCCGCCGCATGGGCTGTTTTTGGAGAAGGTGTTTTATTGAAAGGTGATACTTATGAGTAAAACCGCGATTATTTCAGCAAGAATTGATCCCAAGCTCAAGAATAATGCGGAACGAGTATTTAAGAGACTTGGGTTGACGACGACGCAAGCCATCACGCTGTTTTACAAACAGGTGGTTGGCGCGAAAAATGACTCGCCATTTCAGGCTAAAACCCCGAATCAAGCCACACGAAAAGCGTTAGATGATGCTAAAGCGCGGCGTAATCTTGAGAGTTTTAATAGCCCGCAAGAGCTCTTTAAAAGCTTGAACATCTGATGAGAGTAACCAGAGAAACTTCGAAATTCAAGAAAGATGTCAAGCGCATGCAGAAGCGGGGCAAGGACTTTAATGCGTTCAAAGAGATTATTGTGAAGCTTGCAAGTGGGCGTAAGCTTGACCCGAAGCATCGCGATCATTTGCTGGTTGGAGAATACAAAGACTCGCGCGAGTGCCACATTGCTCCGGATTGGCTGTTAATCTATGAGCTGGGAGAAAGAGAAATCGTTTTGATTAGAACTGGCACACACGCAGATTTATTTGAGTAATTAAATTTTCGGAGAACGTACAATGAAATTCTATCTCGACACCGCCAATCTTGATGAAATCAAAAAAGTCGCGGCCATGGGCTTGCTCGACGGCGTCACCACCAACCCTTCGCTGATTGCCAAAGAGAAGGGCGCGTTCAAAGACATCCTGCGCAACATCTGCGAAGTCGTCCCCGGCCCGGTCAATGCCGAAGTCGTTTCGCTCGACACCGAAGGCATGCTCCGCGAAGGCCACGATCTCGCGAAACTGCACCCCAACATCATCGTCAAAATCCCCATGACCAAGGAAGGCATGGTCGCTGTGCGCAAGCTCTCGCAAGAGAAAATCCGCACCAATGTGACGTTGATCTTCAGCCCGAATCAGGCATTGATTGCGGCGAAAGCCGGCGCTTCTTTTGTCAGCCCCTTTCTCGGCCGCTTGGACGACATCAGCCACATCGGCATGGATTTGGTTCGCCAGATCATCGCCGTTTTCGACAATTATGAATTCGAAACCGAAGTGCTGGCCGCCAGCCTGCGCAATCCGGTTCATGTGTTCGAAGCGGCACTCGCCGGCGCGGATATTTCCACGCTTCCGGCCAAAGTTTTCGACCAACTCTTCAGCCATCCGCTGACGGACATCGGCATCGCGCGTTTTCTGGAAGATTGGCAGAAGGCGAAGCAGACTATCTAGACGTCACCAGGCTTTTATTATTGATGACATCCAGAAGGAGCATGAATAATGCCCACAGTGCCAAATTTGAGAACTGGCCCATACCGCATATACTTCTGGAGTCATGAACCGAATGAGCCACCACACGTTCACGTTGATCGTTCAGCCAAATTCTGGCTTGACCCAGTTAACATAGCTCACAATTTTGGTTTCAATGCAAAAGAGCTTCGCAGAATAGAACAGATTGTAACTGATCACGAACAAGAATGTTTAGAGGCGTGGTATGACCACTTCGGACATTAAACCAGGCGAACGTGTCAAAGATGTTCACATCTCTGAAGACGCTTTAGCCGTAGACTTAATTGATGGGCGCACTATTACCGTTCCGTTAGTATGGTATCCAAGGCTGCTTCATGCAACGCCCGAACAGCGGGCAAAGTGGCAAATGTCTGGCGCTGGGTATGGCATTCATTGGCCGGATATTGATGAAGATCTGAGTACGGAAGGATTGCTGCGTGGCGCGCCTGCTCCTCGTCGTGCTGCACCGGTGAGCAAGGTGGTTGCTTGATACTGTGTTTAAGGAATTACATCAATGATCCCCCGCTACACCCTCCGCGAAATGGCGCGCCTCTGGAGCGAGGAGAATAAACTCTCCATCTGGCTCCGGATCGAGATACTCGCCTGCGAGGCGCAGGCCGAGTTGGGAGTGGTGCCGGCGGCAGCGGTCGAGGTGATCAAACAAAAAGCCAGGTTTGACAGTCATAAAGTTTTAGAAATCGAAGAAACCGTCAAGCACGACGTTATTGCGTTCTTGACGAATGTTGCCGAATACGTCGGGCCGGAGAGTCGCTACATTCATCTCGGCATGACGTCGTCGGATTTGTTGGATACGGCGCTCGCCGTGCAAATGCGGCAAGCCGGTCTGCTGCTCGTTGACAAAATCAAAGCGTTGCGCGAGGCGGTTCGCCAACAGGCGCTGGCGCACAAGCACACCGT
>JBOHQZ010000916.1:0-3012 GCA_050732275.1 bacterium | reverse complement strand
AAAAATGTCATCTTCGCGCACGGCAAACCACGGCTCGGCGGAGATTTCCTCTTCGTAAGTTCGCGATGGCGGCATCGTTCTAAAATTGCAATCGGATAGCAAGCAAAGCTCGTCGTAATCATAAAAAACCACCCGGCCGTGGCGCGTTACACCGAAATTTTTGAGCAGCAAATCGCCCGGAAAAATGCCGCTCGCCGCCAGATCTTTGATCGCATTCCCATAATCCACCACCGCCGCGCGCGCGGCGGTTTCGCCGGCTTCGCGCAAATAAATATTCAGCGGCGTCACTTGCCGCTCGAGATACAAATGTTTGATAATAACATGGGTCGCATCAATCACGACTGTTGCAGCGGCATTGCCCTGCAGCTCGTCGAGCAAAGCTTCCGAGAAACGCCGGCGCTCGAATTGCCAGTGCTCGAATTCCTGCGCATCCACCAACCGTCCGGCGCGGTCGTGTTTGAATACCAAACGATACTTCGCCATCACCGCTGCGCGCGTCGTCTCCTTCGGCTGGGGAAATTCATCTTTAATGATCTTGAACACCACGTCGTAAGCCGGCATGGAAAACACCGACATTACCATGCCGCGCGCGCCGCGCGCAATTTCAAATTGGCCGTCGGAGGCGGCCAGATGGTGCAGCAGGTCCCGATACATCTCGGTTTTGCCCTGCTTGTTATAACCGATGGCAATGTAAAGCTCGGCAAGACGTTTGCGGGGCATCATGGCCTTGAGAAAATGCACCAAATCATACGGTCTTTCCACTTCGACGTGGAAATACGATCGCGTGAAGCTGAACAAAATGCTGGCGTCGTCTTCGCGCAGCAGTACGGCATCCACCACGAGGCCGTGTGGTGTGTTCAGCAAAGCCAGCACGAGCGGAATTTGATGCACGCCGCTGAAAATTTGGCCCACGAGATGCGCGCCCTGGCCGCGATAGAAAACGGCTTTGACCATTTCGGCCCGATCGACAAATCGCATGGCGCCGATGGCCCGCAAGCGGGTTTCAATTTCGGTTGCTGCCGATTGCGCGTCGCCCGATAAGTTTTGATAAGGCGCTTGAAAGCGGCAATCCGCCAGAATGGTTTCGATCAACGCCGCGGTTGAAGCGGCGCGCGCGTATGTGCGATACACCGGAGCTTTTGCCGGCGTGGGAGGGGTTTCAAAATCGGTGTCAACAAACTCGATCTGCGGGTCAACACCGACGGTGGAAAAAATGCGGCGTGTGACCGAGTTGAAAAATGTTTCCGCCAGCTCCCAATTGTCACGCGTGGCGATCAAGCCGGAATAAACCGCTTTCATGCTCGCCCAAATCAGCTTGTCGTGAATGCGCTGATCCAACAATTGGCGAATATCCGCCAAAACCTGCTCGACCACTTTGCCGTAGATATCCAGCCGTTCGGCGGCGTCGCTCGCCATGCCGCTCCAATCGCGATTTTCAAAGCGGGATTTGGCCCGGCGGGTAATGGCCGCAAAACGGTTTTGATAGACGTGGAAAGCTTGGTGCATGGCATTCGCCCCCAAATTGGCAAGCCGGCTGTCGGTCAGAGGTTGGCTCATATAAACAGATCAGATGAAAAGTCAGAATCATCTTCATTGCAAGCAAAGCGAAGCAATCTCTTCATCAAGAAAACAGGATTGGGAACTCCTCGCAGCCGGCAAGGTTATCATTTACCTACATCGCGCCGGGGCGTTTTATTCCGATCACCAACATTTTACCCACCGCACGGCGCTGGCCGGCTTGTAAACGATAAAAATATATACCGCTCGGCAAATTGTCAACTGAAAAAGCGGTTGCGTGTTCACCCGCACTTTTAGTCTCTCGCACGAGAGGTTTGACTTGCCGGCCGCTGAGGTCATAAAGAATAAGCGTGACGAAAGCCGGCTGTGGGATCGTGTATCGAATCTGCACCAGCTCATTGGCCATAGCACTCTTTTGCCTCGCACTGAGATGGTAGACCGGATTCGGATAGCTTTGACTTAATGAGAAAGCCTTCGGTGAAAGGTGATTCGCCTCGCGCACGGTCACCGGTTTGTTGAAGTGCCGAATTCCATACCACACATTTGGCGTGGTACGTTGATCGATTGCAACACGCAACGAGCCTTGTGCATCGGGTTTGAACGACTGATGATTGCCGGCGCGTCCCAGCGCATCCAATGGAAATATCCAAATCGAATCCACCGGCAGATGAAATTCAAGAAACAATTTTTGTGGCTCCATTCGCGCCGGCGCTTGACCCCAACTGAAAAGGCGCGTGCGCTTGCCGTTCCATTGCTGTGAAGTATTCTCAGCTCTGGTCACCAGGGTCAATAAGGATTTCTCTGCACTTTCGAGAGAATGCCCTGCCGTTGCCGTCCACAGCATCGTCCCAAAAACGGCAGCATTCGAAATGTGAATTTTGTTTAAGACGATAGGTTGCTCGTTGAGAAATCCTGAAACCGCAACCAAGCTTGGCGTTTCGACTTTGAGCATGCCGATTTGATCATCCCACTCGATCTCGCCGGTGTCGCTGCGATACGGCGAGACCAGCGGCCCGGCGCCGTATTCGGAAGCGTGTCGTTGCACGGGCGCATTAAATGAGCCGATGCGAAGGCGATGCACCAGGGCGAGTGACTCCGACAGATAACCATGAACGCCGAGCAAGCCGTTCAACTCGGCATCGTAGCGGTAAACTTCTGCGTTGGTGTATTCGAGCCGAACTTCCCGATGCGCCCTTTGAATGAGCCGGCTGCAAAAAATCTGCGCGAGCTGCGGCAGCATCGCCATTATGACGGGATTCGCATTGATTTGAAAGTTGTCATTGACAAATTGCGGCAGCCAATTGCCAAAGCCCTGATGATACGAAAAAATGCAGAGCGCATCCCAATCTTGCAGCGCGCCAAACGCAGCGAGCAAAGGCAAGGCTTCGGCTTGATATTGGTTCGGGAAAGGATGGCTGTATTCGCTGACGCTGAACGGCTTGCCGGCAACAGCTTTGGAGGCGAGCGCCGCAATCGTGCCTCCTGGCAACAAAG
>JBOHQZ010000915.1:0-3013 GCA_050732275.1 bacterium | reverse complement strand
TGTTTCTCAAAATGCTCCACCCGGTAGTCTCCATACCTTATGGTTGGTGTGCCCTTAGCGCAAACAGAGACGTGGGAGGCAAAGGTGGATCATATCGTCACCCATACCGTCACCGCGAGAGCGCTTGTGGAGCATCCTTCGTCCATTAGTAAAATATGCGGCGCGCGCCGTCTCCGGATTTGCAGCGCGGTCTGGCCGCTAGCGTCGTCTCATTTGACCGTCGCACCCGCGCGCAACGCCATGCGCTGCGCGAGGTTCTTTGGGGTTAGCGCGGCAAACGCCGGCCGGTGGGCCTCGCCCACTGGCCGGTCAAGCCGCCTGAGTAGTTCCAGCCCTGGCTATGGTACGGCAATCCACGCCATATAGGAGGGGCGCGGACTTTTTTGTCCTCGATGCGTGCGAACTAGAAAGCCCACACTCCCATTTAAAGTGAAAGAGAATCAAATGGAAAGCTTGATCGATCGCCTCCGCGACGCGAAATCGTTGGCGAAGCTGGTCGGAGAAACACCGGCTTTTTTGAAAGCGATTCGGCATCTTCCGGACGTGGCCAAGAGTGAAGCCACGGCATTGATCACCGGTGAAACCGGCACCGGCAAAGAGTTGGTGGCGCGAGCGATTCATTACTTAAGCCCACGGGCTGGATTCCCTTTCATTCCGGTGCATTGTGGCTCGCTTCCGGATACGCTTTTGGAAAGTGAATTGTTTGGGCACGAGCGCGGCGCCTTCACGGACGCGCATGCGCAGAGGCTCGGCCTTATTGCTCAAGTGGAGAAAGGCACCTTGTTTTTGGACGAGGTGGAAACCATGAGCAGTAAAGCACAGGTGGCCTTGCTGCGCGTGCTCCAGGACAAAAAATTTCGCGCGCTCGGATCGAGTTGCGAGCAACAGGCCGATATTCGCATTGTTGCCGCCAGCAATGCCCCTCTGAACCAGCTCGTGCAAGCCGGGACTTTTCGCGCGGATTTGTATTATCGCCTCTGCGTTTTCTCAATTCGCCTGCCGCCGCTCCGAGAGCGCAAGGGAGACATTATGACGCTGTCCCACCATTTTTTGAAGAAGCATGCTTCCGCCGACCGGCCGGAACCGCAACTGTCTCCGGACGCCTACGAGGCTTTGCTGGCCTATGATTGGCCCGGAAATGTGAGAGAGCTTGAGAGCGCGATCATTCGCGGTATCCACCTCAGCCAGACCAATCTGATCGAAGTCAAAGCGCTTGGTATTCCCTCTATAAGAGAGAGCGAGGAGAATCTTCCGATAACCATCGTCTCCACGGAAGAGTGCTCCTTTAAGACCATGAAACAAAGGATGATCGAGACATTTGAGAGAGAATACCTGAGCCAACTCATGCGTGAACACCGGGGAAACGTGAGTCAGGCCGCGACAGCGGCCGGCAAAGAACGGCGCGACCTCGGTAAGCTGCTCAAAAAACATCGGATTGATCCGAGGCTTTTCATTAACTTGAGCGAGGGGCGAATGAGCCGGACATTCGATTCCAAATTTTATGCCTCAGATAATTAATTTGGCAAGGGCGGAAAATATGCCCATTTAAGGCGAATATGCGTATTTTAATCGTCGAAGACGAAAAAGAAATGGCGGAAGTGGTGCGCCGCGCGATAGCAGAGGATTTTCACGCCGTTGACGTCGCTTATAACGGCGGGGATGGCGAAGAGCTGGCCTTGTCCGAAAATTACGATTTGATCATTCTCGATATCAGATTGCCGAAGAAAGATGGATTGGCGGTGTTGAAAGATTTGCGCCACCAGAGCGTGCAGACACCGGTTCTTTTGCTCACAGCGCGCGACGGCATTATGGATCGGGTCAATGGCCTTGATACCGGCGCGGATGATTACCTCAGCAAGCCATTTGCCGTCGTTGAGTTGCGCGCTCGCGTGCGCGCGCTGCTGCGGCGCCAAGTGCAAGCTAAATCTTGTTTGCTATCGCTGGGTGAGTTGGTGATGGATACGGCGGTCCAAGAGGTGCGCTGGGGTGAAACCTGCGTCAAGTTGACCTCGCGCGAGTACGCGATTTTGGAATACCTTCTTCGCAACAAAGGCCGGCTGCTGACCAAGGGCATGATTGCCGAACATGTGTGGGATTATCATTTTGATAGCGATCTCAATCTGATCGAAGTTTATATTCGGCGGTTGCGGAGCAAGCTGGAGCAGTGTGGGCGGCAACGTTTGATTCATACCATACGCTACAGCGGCTATGTCATTCGGGAGCCGGACTGATGACGTTGACCATTCGTGCGCGCCTCACGATTTGGTATACCCTCACCTTTTCCACCGTTCTGTTGCTCGTGATCAGCGTGCTGGCGCTGGAATTATATCAACGGCTCAGCGATGAAGCGCATAGAAAATTAGACACTGAAGAAATCTGGATTACGATTTTATTTGAGTCCGAGTTTCAGCCTTTACTCTTAGTGCCATCAAAGGAGGAGCGTGACTCGTTGCTCGCCGAGTTGCCCGAGGATTTGGAAGAACGCTATGGCCTAAAACATCAATTTGCCTTTCTCCGGCTTGACGGCTATACGGAAAAGCGCATTTTTAGCGGCGGCCTCAAAAATATCGACCAGCTTTTGCCGCAAGCTCTGCTCGATCGCCAGACCGGAAGCTACGATGTGTTGATTGACAGAAATCGCTATCGCGTGCGCGTTTTTCACCGGCAATGGGGTACGGCTGCGGTCGGCGTTGAAAATGATACGATCTTCAAAGTGGCCGTAGAAGTCGGCAAGCTGTTCCTGTGGGTTTTGCCATTGTCTTTGCTGCTGACGATCGGCGGCGGATGGCTGCTGGCTAAATTGGCCCTGCGTCCCGTGATTTCGGCTGCACAGGCAGCCGAGTCCATCTCCGTAGCCAATCTCAAAGAACGCCTGCAGCCCTATATCGGCAAAGATGAATTTGGCACGCTGATCGCCACGCTCAACCGGATGATCGCGCGCGTTGAGGAAGGCGTCAAGCGTCTGCAACAATTTACCCAGGATGCGGCGCATGAGCTGCGCACGCCTATCGCT
>JBOHQZ010000914.1:0-3015 GCA_050732275.1 bacterium | reverse complement strand
TCTTTTAAAACTCGTTGGGCACTGCTCGCCGCTGAGATTTTTTGATCTGCGCGAAATTAAAATTAATGAAACGAGGTTGCGACAAATTGGTTAGCGGAGGGTAAAATCAAATGCGAAATGTGCAGTCGAAGAGATAAAGCGGTGTAGCGCCGGTGCGAGGCAAGATCAATTCAATAGTGCAAAGACTATGCGCCGAGGAAGAAACGAATGTGGAGGGAAAAGCGGTTGCGGGTGCAACCGTCAATGGTTGCAATAAAGATTTTCCGGATTTGTCCTTGCCGGGAAGCAATGATAAATCCGTCGTCAGAATACCAACCAAGCTTTTGCCTGGATTACAAGCTGCAAACGCCGGCAACGGCGAGCTTTGGGAATTTTCGCAACAGCAACAATTTTCCCCCGCGCTCATCATTTGCGGCTCGGGCATGTTGCAAGTTTTCGTAATCAACAGCGGCCAACCCTGCAACGAGCTGTTGAGTGCGAGCAACGTCAAAATGAATATTCTGGAAAATAATTTGTACATCGTCATTGCCAGTTTTGCCAAATTCAATTTGCAAGATATAACACCAAAAAGCAAGAAAAAATTTCATTCGATCGGATCAGCTTGCCTGGCACAACTCTTTCCGCTGCTGCTGAAAAGCAAAATGCCAGCCCAATTGCCGGGAGATATATTCGAGTATGATATGCCCGCGCACGCTGCCGCCTTTATTGTTGACGCGTGGACTGCATGCGGCAATCCCACCACAGCCGGTGGCGACGGCTACAATTAAACCGGAAACCCCGCTTTTGGCCGGAAAGCCGGTGCGCACGAGATGAATGCCGGATTCATCATAAAGGCCGCTGGTGGTCATGATAGACACGACGATAGCGGCGGTTCGTTCCGACAGAATCGTTACCCCATCCGCAGATTTTCCGCCATTCGCCAGCACCATGCCGAGATGCGCCGCCTGCAAGATGTCGGCCTCCAACGAGCACAAATGAAAATAAGTCGTCAGCGTTTTTTCGATCTCGCCGCTGATAACACGGTTGCTTTTCATCAGATACGCGAGTGCGCGATTGCGGTCGCCGGTCTCCCATTCGGATTTGAACACGCGTTGATTGGCGGTGGCTTTGGAGCCCAACAGCCGTTCTCCCCAACGCTCGATCCAGGCAATCTGCTCGTTCTGATTTCCCGGCAAACGATTGCAGAGCAAAATGGCGCCGGCATTAACGAGCGGATTCGCCGGCGTCGGGCCGAAAATATCGAGCTGCGTTGCCGATGAGAAAGGCAGTCCTGAAGGCTCCGCGTTGATCCAAGAGAACACTTCTTTTTCACCGGCTTCTTCCAGAAAGCCGGCGAGCAAAATGAGCTTGGCCACACTCTGCATGGTAAAACGATGCCGATCAAAATCGCCGGCGACGAGTCGAGTGCCGTCACACAGCATAATGGCGGCGCTCGTCAGCTCCGGCGGCACGGCTGCCAATTCGGGAATGTACGAAGCCAGTCGCCCTTCGCTGTTGGCGCGAGCGAGGTCGACGGCTTCATGCAGAACGGCTTGGATGCGAGTGAGGTTCGGGGCGGCAATCATGTTTGCTCTTTAGGATTCTTTTTCCACAGGCGAACGATGAAACGGGATTCTTCCTCAATCAAATCCGACTCAGTGCCGTTGTGCGCCCGCATACCGGCAATGATGCGATTGCGCACGCCCATGCCGCGGCTTTCGACATAGCCATAATCCCGCAGAACTTCTTTGATCAATTCATTGCGCGCGGTGCGATAGCCTTGCTTCATCTTTTCGATAGTGACAGAGTTGGGCAGACGGCCCGGAGAAATGACCTCGAACCGATCGCTATATAACGAAACTTCGATATCAGTCATCCACATGGTGTAATCACGGTGCGCCACGGCGTTAACAACGGCTTCTCGTACGGCCACAGTAGGAAAGGCCTTCTGCCGCACTCGTCGCGCGCCTTCCAACCAGGCCACACCGCCCATATTGCGCGAGACAAAGTCGATGGCGCGATCGAGAGCGCCTGGTTCCAAAATTTTTCTTTTGGTTTCAACCAGCGGCACTATTGGGCCGCGAATCACGTCTTCGTCGAATGTGTCATAATCTTTCACCGTGCCTTTATAGGCTGTGGCGGTAATGCTGGCTTGCGGCAAATAGCGGTTCGGCCTCACGCCAAACAGCAAGGTGCCGGCAACAGTTGGGATAAGCTTGCCCTTGCTTTCGAGAAGAAGATCGGTGTTGAGCAAAATTCTCGTCCACGCTTCCCTATCGTCCGGCGCCGGGGTTCTCTGGCGTAACACCTTTTTAAAATAGTTTTGATAACGACTTTGATCAAGATCATCGATCGTGTTGCCGGGAACCGGACGCAGCTCGTAACGTACCAACCCCGAAGCTTGAAACAATCGCACCTCCTCTTCGCGCGAAGCCTCGCGAGAGGTGCTGCCGACCCGAACATACGTCACCCACGCGCCGCCGCGTTTGGCGCGATACGGTTTATCCGGCGCGTCGGCAGGAATGGTAATGGCGCCGATTTGACGGCCTTCTTCCCACCGGATGATTTCCCAATACGGAATCATCGCCGGCTGTAAATTTTCGCGGCAAAGGTTCATCACCCACTGCTCGACGACTGCAGGCGCTTTCATCAAGCCCGAGACGGCGCCGTTGTCTTCAATACCCAAGAAAATGCGCCCGCCCTCCAAATTAGCCAGCGCCGCGATTTCTTTGGCAAGACTGTCTGGATGCACGTCGTCGCGCTTGAATTCGACGCCGGAGTTTTCGCCGTTTTGAATGACTTCGGCAAGTTCGGCTTTGAGCATGTGAGTTGTCCTCTCTTGAAACGTTGGAATAAGCAAAGATACACAGCCCTTTTCAAAAAGTCAAGCGTTCTAAGGCGCGTCGAACGCGTGCTTCGGCAAAATTTTTGCGCAGAGGTGTGCAAAAACTTTGCGCCATAATTGCTTGCCGCAAGCTAGCTCGAGACAAAATCACGGACACTTTCGCCCGCGCCAAAAGAGCGCTGGCGGAATAG
>JBOHQZ010000913.1:0-3020 GCA_050732275.1 bacterium | reverse complement strand
TGCGTGAGAACAGCACGATTCGCGTTCACTACAAGCGCGTGCCCGGCGATGCCAGCGATTTGAATCTGCACCCGGATTATATCGCGAAGCAGCTCGTCGTTGGCGATCTCTTGAAAATCGACGCGGAAGTGTTGGCGCAGGTAGTTGCGGTCGAGAGCGAGTGGGTTGTGCTTTGGGTGTTGAATGGCGGCGAGATCGGCCAGAACAAAGCGGTGACTCTGCTGGAGCGCGACGTCGAAATGCCGGCCATGACCGAAAAAGACAAGCAGGCGTTGGCCATCGGCAAAAAAATGGGCGTGCGTTACGTCGCGCTTTCGTTTGCCAATCGCGCCAGCGACGTGGATGAGATTCGCGCCATCGCCGGCCACGACGCGATGGTGACCTCGAAAATCGAATGTCTGAGCGGCTTGCGCCATCTTCCCGAAATCGCGGCGAAATCCGATGCCCTGCTCATCGACCGCGGCGATTTGTCGCGGCAGGTGAATATCGAGCGCATTCCCGCATTGCAAAAAGATATTATTCGCCATGCGAAGCTGGTCGGTAGGAAAATTTATGTTGCCACCAATCTGCTCGAATCCATGGTGACCTCGCCGAATCCCACGCGTGCCGAAGTCAACGACGTGTTCAACACGATGATGGATGGCGCTGACGGTTTGGTGCTCGCGGCTGAAACTGCCATCGGCGCTTTTCCCGTTGCCGCCGCCATGATGGTGAAAAAAGTCATTCGCGAGTACGAGAAAAAACAGGGCTGGCAGCCGACGCATTATTCCTCGGCGCCGATCTCGACGTTGGTTGAGCCGCACGGCGGTTTTCTTGTGAACCGCGAAAACCGGGAGATGGATGCTCGCGCGTTGCAAAACTTGCGGACGCTGCAAGTGCGAGACACCGATTTGATGGATTGCGTCCAGATCGCCAACGGCGCGTATTCGCCGCTCACCGGCTTCATGAGCGCCAAAGAATTGGCGAGCGTGCTCGATCACCACCGGCTGCTCAACGGCCAAATATGGACGATGCCGATGGTTTTGCAGGCCAACGAAAGCGCGCTCGCCAATATTTCCGCTGGTGATCGCATCGCCTTGACGGATGCCAATGAGAAAATCCATGCCGTCATGAACGTCAGCGAGATTTACGCATTTGAGTTTGAAGAGGTGGCGCGGAAATGGTTCGGCACAACGTCGCGCCAACATCCCGGCGTGGCGAAATTGGCTGAGAACGGCAACCGTTTTGTGGCGGGCGAGATCACGCTGGTGGAGAAAATGGCCTCGCCGTATGCGCAATATGAATTAAGCCCGAGCCAGACGCGCGTGATCTTTGCGCAAAAAGGTTGGAGCCGCGTCGCCGGCTTTCACGCCGGCCATCTGCCGAATCGCCTGCACGAATATGCGCAACTGCGCTCGCTCGAAGCCGCGCACGCCGACGGTCTTTACCTCAACTTGGTCATGGGCCCGCAGCAAGCCGGCGATTTTCTGCCGCCGCCGATTTTCAACAGCTACCAGCTTTTGCTCCACAACCGCGTTTATCCTGCGGGCAAAGTTGTGCTCGGCGGCTCATTGCTCTACCCGCGCTATTGCGGCCCGCGCGAAACGGTTTTTCATGCGCTCTGTTACAAAAACATGGGATGCAGCCATTTCGTGATTGAATGCGATCACGGCCACTTCGACGGCTTTTACGATCAAGCGCAAACGCGCGAGCTTTTCAAAAGCCTCGGCGACCTCGGCATCACGCCCGTCTTTTTCGACGCGATTGGATACAACCCGGAAACGCAAAAGTATTTTGAATCCAAATCGGCCAAGACGATGGCGATGAGCGACCAGGCAATTCAAGCAGCGTTGGCTAAAAATGAAACGCTGCCGGATTGGATTTTGCGCGAAGCCGTGCAGGAAATGCTGCAGAAGGAAATTGCTGAGAATCGTTTCGTTTTTTATGTTTGAGCTTTTTAGTTTGCAGCAATCCAATCGATGCAGCCATTGCTTTGCAACTCCGTTAGGAGTGCAATGTTTATAGACGAAACACCGATATAATGATAGGAACTCCGTAGGAGTGATATGTTTTTTGCTACTCGGATGATTTGTGACATTATCACATTTCACTCCTACGGAGTTTAAACGACGCGAGGGGTTACATCCTATAAACATTTCAACCCTAACGGGTTTAGGCGCGGCCAATTTTGTTTAAATGAAATTCATCGATAAAATTAGAGATAATATGATCACTTTTGACCGCCCCATCATGATCACCTGCACGGGCCGCAGCGGCTCGACGGTGTTTTATCGCATCCTCGCCCGGCATCGCGACGTGGGTTTTCTTTCCACGCTCAACCAGCAGTTTCCCACGCAGCCGTGGCTGGCGATTTTTTCGCGGCTGTATCCGATGTCAATGTTCAACAGCATGCGCGATCATCGTCTGTTTCCCAAGCCGTTTAGCCCATACAATTTTTGGGAGCAATATTTGCCGGGAATTACGCGCCACGACCGGCCGCTGCATCCCGAAGACGTGCCGGCGGAGTCGATTGTGCCGCTGCGAAAAACCGTTGCGAATATTCTGAAGCTGCAGGGCAAGAAAAGATTTTTGATGAAAGTCACCGGCTGGTCGCGCCTGGCGTATTTCGAGCGCGTTTTTCCGGGCATGCGTTTCATCTATCTCAAACGCCTGCCGCGTGACGTGGTCTCGTCATGGATCCAAGCGGGCTGGTTGAATGTGACGGCGGCTCCCGATAACGAAAAATGGGAGTGGGGCAAGATTCGCGAAGAATATCTCGATATTTGGCGCGAGCTGGGAAAAAAGCCGATCCTCGCCGCCGCGATCAAAACGCAATTAGACATCGACGATATTCGCCAGAACATGGCGCTCTTTCCGGGACGCTGCACCGAGCTGAATTACGAAGATTTCGTCAAGGACCCGGTTCCCATTCTGCGCGATGTGACAAAATTTTGCGAGCTGGAATGGTATCAGAGTTTTGAGGACATCATCAAACGCACGGAGATTTACAACTTTGCCGACAAGTGGAAAAAATTCATGAC
>JBOHQZ010000912.1:0-3020 GCA_050732275.1 bacterium | reverse complement strand
CGAACCGGCGGATTGTAAGATGGGAGCACCTCCACAATGGCCAACTCACAACCGCCCACGGTCTTCTTTTGCACCGTCATTGTTGGAAATGGCAGAATATTTCCATCTGACCGCATATCTGCAAGCGCCCGCAGCAATTCGTCGGTTATCGCAAGATTGGCGCAGGTGCCATCATCATTGACACCGATAAAGATGACGCCGGGCAGACGATAATCGGGCATGTCATTTGCGAAGGCACAAATGGCCCGACGAACCTCATTTTTGTCGCTTAACGAAGCCTTCCGCTCCACCCGATCCGACTCCAGGTCGGTCATGAGTGTTTGTAACTCTTGGTCAGTAAGCATGGCTTTTCTCCTTGAAACTAAGATACAAATCTGTTGCAAATTTGCAAATGATAAATTTTCTCCGGCGCGGGAATATTTTTCTCTTTGAGAAGTAGAATAAGTAGCAACATCATGAAATGATCTAGGCAACGAAATCAAGGAGATTTAAATAATGAATAAATACGCATTCAGCAAAGTTGGCATGGCATTGCTATTCAGCATTTTGAGTGTCATGTCACCCAACGGTGGATTTGCCGCTTTCAGCATGTCAAAACCAAACCAAGCGCAAGGGAAATCCATTGCACCCGTCGATAGCAAGCTGATTGCTGCCAACACCCACTTCAGCTTCAAGCTCTTCGCTCAGCTTGTCAAACAGGATGATGGCAAGAATATTTTTGTCTCGCCATCGAGCGTGGCGTTGGCGCTGGCGATGATCTACAACGGCGCGAGCGGTGAAACGCAGCAGGCCATGGCAAAAGCGTTGGAAGTGAGCGGCATGAGTTTGCCGGATCTCAATCGCGCCAATGCGGCATTGCAGGCGATGCTGGCAAGCTCCGATCCCAAAGTGCAGTTGAGCATTGCCAACTCGTTGTGGGCGAGAAAAGGCGTCACATTCAAGCCGGAATTTATCAAGAGAACTCAGGATTTCTATGCCGCTGAAATTTCGGATTTGGATTTCACGCTGCCAGGCGCGCCGGCAACGATCAACAAGTGGGTGAGCCAAAAGACGAACGGCAAAATCGATGAGATTGTCGAAACCATTCCGAACGACGCAATTCTGTATTTGATCAACGCCATTTATTTTAAAGGCACCTGGATGCAGCAATTTGATAAAAGCAAAACCAAGGAAGGACGTTTTACGTTATTGAATGGCGCGAAAAAGCGACACCCGCTGATGTCGCAGACCGGACGGTATCGCTACCTCGAGAACGGCGAGTTTCAAGCCATCAGTTTGCCTTATGGCGGCAATATGAGCATGTACGTTTTTCTGCCGGGTAAAAATTCGAGCCTCAACACATTTTTGGCAAATTTGAGCGCCGCAAAATGGGCAGGCTGGATGACACAGCTCCGCTCGCAGGAAGGCAATATCACCCTGCCACGTTTTAAATTGGAATATGAAGTGGTGCTCAACAACACACTCAAGTCGCTCGGCATGGAATCCGCATTTGATCCGCAGCGCGCGAATTTTAGAGAAATGTGCGCCGCTTCCCCGAGCGCTAATGTTTTTATCGGTGAGGTTAAGCACAAAACTTTCGTGGAAGTCAACGAGGAAGGCACCGAAGCCGCGGCAGTAACCTCCGGAGGAATGCGGGCGACCGCTTACATTCCGCCGTTCAACATGGTGGTTGACCGCCCGTTTTTCTGCGCCATTCGCGACAACCAAACCGGAACGATTCTGTTTATGGGGTCGATCGTCGAACCGAAATAGCAGTGGCAGAAGCAGTAGCACTTCGCTCTTTACTGCCCCTGCTACTGCAACTGCTACTTTTATAGAAATGTTTGAACCAAAGAGGAAACTCCTATGCAACGCTCATTTTTTACTCTCGCAACGCTTTTCGTCATCGCTATCTCAGCACATGCGCAAGGCATTGTCGTGCGCCCGGATTTTCAGCCCGCTGATCTCGAGTTGCGCCAACATCGTGTCAATGCCGACATTCAGGAGCAAGTCGCGGTGGTTACGGTGGAGCACGAGTTTTATAACCCCAGTTCTACGACGGTCGAAGGCGCGTTTCTTTTTCCGCTGCCGCCGAATGCGCAAGTGTCACGCTTCTCGATGAACGTCGATGGCAAGGAAATGGTCGGCGAGCTGCTCAGCGCTGACGAGGCGCGACGCATCTACGAAGACATCGTGCGCAAAAGCCTCGATCCGGCTTTGCTGGAGATGGCCGACTATCGCACTTTTCGCGCGCGTATTTTTCCGATTCCGCCGCGCGCCACGCGCCGGTTGACTTTGCGCTACGATGTAACGCTGCCGATGGATGGCAAAACCGTCACGTTCCAATATCCGCTGCAAGGCTCGCTTTCGTATCGCGGCGCCGGCGTACCCATTCATCCGCCAATGCCGATACCGTCGCAAAGAGAAGAACGCCGGGAGCCGGATCGCACCCGTTCGCAACAGAGTACGATTCATATTCAAATCAACACCGCGACGGCAGTGAAAAACATTTATTCGCCTTCACATCGTATTGAAGCCAGGCAGGAGAACGACCGCCGAGCCACGGTCACTTTTGAGGCCAACAACGCCATTGATGGTCGCGACTTTTTGCTCTATTATTCGCTCGATCCGAATGAGATCGGCGCGACGCTGTTGACGCATCGTCCGTATTCCGATAAGCCCGGTTATTTCATGCTGCTGATCTCGCCCCAGGTGAATCCCGACGCCACACAAGTGCAAGGCAAAGATTTAGTTTTCGTGCTCGATACTTCCGGCAGCATGGCCGGCGAGAAGATGCAGCAGGCGAAGGCGGCGCTGCGCTATTGTCTGCAGCGGCTCGGCAATCGCGACCGCTTCGGGCTCGTCACGTTCAGCTCCGAAGCGCGCAAGTTTCGCGAGACGCTTGCCAACATTGAAGCACGCGATGACGCGCTCTATCATGTTGAGCGGCTCGAAGCCACTGGCGGCACCAATATCAACGAGGCATTGCTGGCGGCAACGGATTTGTTGCGCGGCAGCGAAAGCGGGCGTAGTATGATCAT
>JBOHQZ010000911.1:0-3021 GCA_050732275.1 bacterium | reverse complement strand
GGTATCCTCCAAAACTCGGGTGAAAAAAAGACGGCTGTGATTTCACCCAATAAATAAACGGATTCACACATGATTTCCCAACAACTTTTTTCAAAAACTGTTTTTCGGTGCAAAATTCAGGTACTAATAACCTTACTTTTAGGGCATAAAGCCAATTCGACAATCTAAAAAGTTTAAAAGATCTTTCACTTGACGACTAACACAACGTAGAAATCTAAAAGCCATCACCTTAAAAGTCGACCGATAAAGTCAAAGATAGTTGGCAAGCTCCCAGCCAGCAACGATAATTTAATATAAGAAGGGAACAGAAGCAAGCGGAATTTTGCTAAAGATGGCACTGATAATGAGGTCGGGGTTGATCGTCGGCAGTATCGCTCATGGTGTTCACGGCTGCCAGTTGATGCTTCAACGATTTTGTTCCTCCCAAATGATCCTCGCAAAATCATAAATAAACCTCGTCAGCGGCTTGCCGGTGGCGCGCGGGACGCTGGTGTTCACTTGCACGGCAATGGCAATTTTCGCGTCGTGAAAATACCTCATCTCGGTGAGATAGCCAGGAAAGAAACCGCTGTGGCCATAGCTTGTCTCAAAAGGCATTTGCCGAAGATGACGCCGAGCCCTTATTTCGTATTCGGGCTGAGCTTCAACAATCTTGCCCTTTCAGGGCGCCATGAAACGACGGTTTTTCTCCTTCGGAGAAATGACGCTCTATTTTGCCGCCGGCTCATTCGTCGAAGCAACCGCCGTCAACACCCACTTGCCATTTTGCTTCTCATACGTTTCCACCCAAGCGAAAATCGTCGTAGCTTCTTCCGCCTCGCCTTGCGCGTTCTTCGCTTTGAGGCGCACGCGCTTGTGGACAATGACATACGCCATGCTCGCATCCTGTGAAACCCGAATGATTGGCGGCGAGATGTCGTCCCACTCCAAAAACTCCGAGCGGTCAAAATATGCCTGAAGCCGGTTTATGCTCTGGTCGCGCGTGGGGCGAGTAATTTTTCCAGCGCCGATATTGATAAAATCATCCGCAAACACCGAGACGAGCAGCTTGGCATCTTTACCGAAATGCGCGTTGCGTCCCTGTTGCTGCAATTGCAAAAGCTCTTTCACTGCTGCAATACTTGGCGGGATGTCAAAAATCTTTTCATCAACTCGATTCAATTTGATGTCGTGAAAATTGAGCACCCAATCGCCAGACTTGTCCGTTGCCGTGACTTTGGAAGGGAGTTTGACTTTGCCGATCTGCTTCCATTCATTAATCACAACGCGCACTGTTTCGCCTTTGTCGCTGCGCGGATCTATAATCACCTTGCCCGCCCAAAGATGAGAACCGGCGTCGAAGAAAACGTGGCAGGGACTGCCGAGCTCGTCGATCATTTTAATTTTATAGCAGCGCACGCCGCCAAAATCTTCTTCGCCTTCAAATGCCGGGTTTTTGAAGCGCTCCGGTAAAACCAAAGCCAGCATTTGAAATTCGTGCCCGCGGAACATTGAGGCATGGGTTTTGTCCAAGCTCGACACCTGCCCACTCTTTTCATCTTTTGTCCAGGTATGCTCGCCGTTCACATAGCCAAAAAACATATCGCCACCGGCGGAAACTTGTTTGAACAGCAACCGATCGCCGCGGGCGGAATGAATCTCCGTTACATATTTTCCCCGCGGTCCGACGCAATCAGCCAATGCTGCAATGCTCTGAATTTTTCTCAACTCGTTTTCGCCGCCCATCGCGCTGAGAGATTCGGAAAAAATCGTCTCGAATGATTTCGCTTGCACTGAATGTGTTGCGATAAAATTCGTAGTGATTTGTGTTGCAAGGCCAGTAACACTTGCTAACATCAAAATTCCGAGACAAAGAATAACCATAATTTTGTTCATGTTTCCTCTAAAACTATCCGCTCTTGCTTTTGGTAAACGATTGAGCGGATCAAGCGGATTTTTAAAGACCATCTCTATTACAATTATCTGCTCAATCAGCTTAACCCGCTTACTTGATCTAAAAATATGAACTGAAAGTGCCGCGTTTTTAATCACATCGCAAAGCCTCGACCGGATTCGCCCGCGCGGCGCGGATCGTTTGGAAGCTCATCGTCAGCCACGCAATCATGAAAGCCAGCGCGCCGGCGATCACGAATACCGCCGGGCCGATGCTGATGCGATAGGCAAAGTCCGCGAGCCAGCGATTCATCGCAAAGTATGCAATCGGCCACGCGATAATATTGGCGACCAACACGAGCACGGCGGATTCTTTGTTGAGCAACATGACGAGACCGGAAACCGAAGCGCCGAGCACTTTGCCCCGCCATTCCTTAGAATTATAATAAGGAAAGGCGGGGCCGATCTCCTTGGTGCGCTGTTCCGCAACAAACGCCGACAGGCCGAACAATCCCAAACAGGCAATGAGAATGGCGAGTCCGGCGAACGCAACCGTCACGTTACCAAGCTTCTCTTCTTTTTGATAAAGCGCCGCGAGCTGCTCATCCAAAAAGAAATATCGGAATGGCAGCGAGGGCAGATATTTTTGCCAGGTCGATTCCAAAAATGCAAGCGTTTGCTGAATGTTTAGCGGGCGAATTCGGATCGAGATGGTGTTGAAATCGCTCCAATCTTTCCACATTCGGAAAATCGCCGGTTGAATCGCCGTTTTCAGCGAGCCGAAATGATAATCTTGCAAGACGCCGATCACTGTGCCCTTCGTGATGGTTTGAAAGCCGTTGCCGGTGGGCACGAGCGCTTCAATTTCCTTGCCCAGCGGCTTATCCCAGCCGAATTGTTTGGCTGCCGCTTCATTGATCATGAACGCTTGCGTCAAATCCGTCGCGTGTGCTTTAGAAAAATTGCGCCCCGCCGTCAAGTCAATGGCGTAAGCCGGTAAAAAATCATAATCCACCAAATACGTCGTGACGTTTGAAATTTCCTCCGCCGGTTTGCCTTCCAGGCGATAATCTAAACCGAACGCTGCGCTGCCGGGCGTATTCATCGACACGGTGATATTGGCAATGTTGGAGTTTTGCAACAGCGCTT
>JBOHQZ010000910.1:0-3023 GCA_050732275.1 bacterium | reverse complement strand
GTGCAAGCCTTATACCATCTCACATAAAGCGTAAAGCCCAGTCGGGCCGACTGGCCTGCGGCCGTAGGCTGCGCCCGTAGGGGTTACGCATACGCTGTGGCTTTGCTCTCGCGAATCACGGTCACTTTGATCTGGCCGGGATATTCCAATTCCTGCTGAATCTTTTTGGCAATATCGGAAGCGAGCAAATCCGCCTGGGCGTCGCTGATGCGTTCCGGTTGCACCATGACCCGAATCTCGCGTCCGGCGGAAATCGCATACGCTTTGGAAACCGCTTCAAAGCCGTCGGCAACTTTCTCGAGCTTATCGATACGCTTCACATAGCCGTCGAGCGTGTCGCGCCGGGCGCCGGGACGCGAGCCGGAGATGGCGTCGGCGGCGCTTACCAACAGCGAAATCAAATTATCCGCCGCGATGTCTTCGTGATGCGAGCCGATGGCGTTGATCACCACCGGATCCTCATTGTATTTCTTTGCCAGCTCCATGCCGAGCTGCGTGTGCGTGCCTTCCTGATTTTGGCTGATGGCCTTGCCGATGTCGTGCAAAAAACCGGCGCGTTTGGCCAGCCTCACATCGAGCTTCAGCTCCGCCGCCATCATGCCACAAATGTGCGCGACTTCCTGCGAATGTGAGAGCACATTCTGTCCGTAGCTCGTGCGAAAATACAGCCGCCCCATCGTGCGAATCATGTCCGGATGAATTTTGCCGATGCCCATGTTGGCCACCGCCTCGTTACCGGCGCGCCAAATCGCTTTTTCCACTTCCTGTTCCGCCTGCGCCACCACTTCGTCCACCCGCTGCGGATGAATCTTGCCGTTGTTGATCAGCTTTTCGAGCGCGAGACGCGCTACTTCGCGGCGAACCGGATCGAACGCCGAGAGCACCACCGCTTCCGGCGTATCGTCGACGATGACTTTGACGCCGGTGGCCTGCTCGAACGCTTTGATGTTGCGGCCCTCACGGCCGATGATGCGGCCCTTCACTTCTTCCGAGGGCAGCGGCACCACCGCGACCGAAGTTTCCGAGGCATGCTCCGAGGCGATGCTCTCGATGGTCATGGTGAGAATGCGCTTCGCCTCGCGCATGGCGTTGCCCTTGGCTTCGTCGACGATGGTTTTGTAAATATTGGCGGCATCTTTGTTGAATTCCTGGCGCAGATTATCGAAGAGCAGTTGCCTGGCGTCTTCGATGGCAAGCTGGGTGATCTTGGAGAGCTCGATGTTCTGCTGCTTGACGAGGCGCGTCAGCTCCTCGTCTTTCGCACGCAAGGATTCGCGCTGCGCGTTCACTTCATTTTCTTTTTGGGTGACCACACTTTCCCGCTGTTTCAACCCTTCTTCACGCCGGGCAAACTTTTTCTCCCGTTCTTCAAGCCGGACCTCGGTCTCCTCGATCTTGCGCTGGCGCTGCTTGAGCTGATTTTCCTGCGTGTCGCGATAACGATACCACTCTTCCTTGGCTTGAACGACGAGTTGATTCTTTTGGCGTTCAGCCTCTTTTTTAGCTTGTTCTATAATATCTTCGACGGTGCCTTTGGCCTTGCGCAAGCGTGCTTGAATGCTGGCCTGCGCCAGAAACCAGGCCACTGCGAAGGCCGCGACACCGGCGCCTATCGTCATCAATATAGGTGACATAGAAATCCTCATTTGAGCAAACCCCGAGCTTGCCTCGAAGCTCCTCGGGGACAAAGTTCACATCGCTGTTTTTCAACCAAGCCGTCATGTCGTCATGTAAAAATTTAACTCGCAAAACGGGAATGCCCGGCTTCGCGTCCTGATGAATTTGAACGCGCGGCACGCCGAATTTACCTGGCTCAAGCCAGGCTTGGCGCGAAATTTTCTTGCTTGCGATCTTGGGGAGTTCCGGCGAGCAAACGGCGAATATGCTCGGCCATGACCTCCATATTGAGTTTGACTTTGTTGCCGGCGCAAATCGGATTGGACCAAATGCACTCCACCCCCTTGCAATAGTCCAGTCGCAGGTCGCAATTTTGCTGATGTTGATATTTGGCCGAAGAAATCATCTTGCGCGTCACCTCTTCCCGGCGAAATTCCCGGTGCTGAGTCTTGACGTGGAACTCGACTATTTTGTCCCACAGAAAATTGTGGGCTTGCACCAGTTGCGCCGTAGAGAGCGTGTCCAAAACCGGCTGCAAGGGTTGGCGATTCAAAACACTCACCACGATTTCAAGGCGCTGGCTGAAGGTGAGCTCTTCCGGTGCGCTCCGCCCGATGGGCTTACGATTCATATTGAAATTCCACAATAAACTGGCCTTCGCGCCAGGCCTCTTTATAAAATATGGTTAAACTTTAATATAGAACCTTGAGGGCAAAAAATCAAGCTATAATTGCGTAAACCCGTAATGGGTCAGTTACGGGTGGAGTAGCGCAGACATCTTGTCTGCAGTCAGGATGACTGCGCTACGTTTTCCACCTATAAGTGAGGCATTACGTAAACCCGTAAAGCGTAAACGAGGCAGGAGCTGTGGCGAGCTTAAATTCGACGACGGACGCGTCAAACCGGAATGCCGGTGAACAAATAGAGATATTTGGCAAATACCTCCCCAATTAACACCAAAACAATCGTAGCGTAGAGAATACCGGTGGCGGATTGGGTGTTCTTGACTTTGACCGAGCTCCAAATCATCCAGCCGAAGAGCAGGGGCGCCACCAATCCAAATCCGACCCGCGCCCAAAACAAAATTCCCGAGGCGGAAAAGCTGAAAAGGCTGCGCGCGGTGTCGGCCAAAAGCGCTTGTGATGAATTTGACAAGAACAGCACGGTCGCGATCACCAAAATCGCGCGCAATCCGGCGATGCCGATAAAGACCCACGTTGCCAATTGCAATGGCCGGATGGTCAGCTTCCGATTGACCAAATACCAATGCCCGGTGATCATCGTTCCGAGCACGGAGCCCAACACCAGCGCCGCGCTCACGAAACTGCCAACCGTCAACCAGCTCGGCGCTGCCGCAACATTGGGAAAAGCGAAAGCCAGCTTCGAAGTCGCTGCCAGTCCGGCAA
>JBOHQZ010000909.1:0-3026 GCA_050732275.1 bacterium | reverse complement strand
ACTTTAGACAATGCCGGCAACATCAAAGACATCGGCATTGGCCTCACCAACGTCGGACTGACCGCGATCAAAGCGGAGAAAGCCGAAGCCTTTTTGCGCGGCAAAACACCGGACGACGCAACGTTGAAACAAGCCAGCGAGCTTGCCGCCGAAGAATCGCAACCCCAGTCAGATTTGCGGGGCCCGGAGGAATACAAACGCGCGATGGTGCGAGTCCTCGCCTTCCGCGCGCTCAAGCGCGCGGCAGAAAGGGCGCAAGCGGCGTAAGCCTTTTTGCTGTAAACGCACCAATTATGCTATGAGTTTTTCTCGGCGACACTCGGTGACTTCGGTGAAACTCGGCGGAAAGGTTTTCCCTCCGATTCGCGCCGAGAACACCGAGCTTCGCCGAAAGATTTTACGCCGTTGCGCAGTAGCTTTTGATTTGTAATCTGACTGCAAATCGCGGCAGCTTCTTACGAATCATTTTCACACATTATTCACGGAGACCAATATGAGTTTATCTATAAAAGTTAAAATCAACGGTGCCACACGCGAGGTGGCAATCGAACCTCGCTTGTTGCTCGTGCATTTCATTCGCGAGACGCTGGGACTTACTGGCACGCACATCGGCTGCGATACCACCAACTGCGGCGCCTGCACCGTGCTGCTCAACGGCAAAGCGGTCAAATCGTGTACCGTGCTCGCGGCGCAGGCCGACGGCGGCGAAGTCATGACCGTCGAAGGCTTGGCGCAGAACGGCAAATTGCATCCGATTCAAGAAGGCTTCTGGGAAAAGCACGGCCTGCAATGCGGCTTCTGCACGCCGGGCATGATGATGACGACGTATGCGTTGCTCAAGAAAAATCCCAATCCCAGCGAAGACGATATTCGCTGGGCGATTTCGGGAAACTTGTGCCGTTGCACGGGGTATGTGAATATTGTGAAGGCGGTGCAATATGCAGCGGAGGTGATGAGTAAAACGTAAGGCGTAAGACGTGAAGCTTAAGACATTACGCATTTACGTATTACGATTTACGCATTACGAACCACGTTTTAACACAAAGGTGATGACACATGAACTACGAAGAATGGGAAAAGACAGTGCCGCAAGCGATTAAAGGTGATTCTGTTTGGAAGGTAACGGCTTATCGTTTGGCGCTCTTTTTGGCGGACTTGGGATGGCAAGATGTTACCGCGTTGATGAAAGATCGGCGAACGATTGGTCTGTCGGATCAATTGTACCGAGCACTGGGGTCGATCAGTGCTAATATCGAAGAGGGCTATTCTCGCGGTACCGGCAAGGATCGCGCGCGTTTTTATGAATACGCCTTAGGTTCTGCTCGTGAAAGCCGTGGCTGGTATTACAAAGGCCGGCATATCTTGGGAGAAGCCGTCGTCCAGCATCGTCTGCAATTGCTAACGGAAGTCATTCGCCTGCTCTTGACGATGGTTCCAGATCAGCGGGGATACATGATCCGTGAAGACAGTGAACCGTACCTCACTAAAATGGATATTGACCAAAAGGTGGAGTTGGATGATTTATTGAGAAATATACCGATGCCGTAAAACGTGATGATTAAAACGTAACGAGTAATGCGTAATGCGTGATTCATTCCAATTACGTTTTACGCCTTACGCTTTACGCCTCACGTTTTACGATCCACCCAAACAAGACAAACCCTCGGAGAAAAATACCATGGCCGAAATACACGGAATGGGTCACTCGATGAAGCGCAAAGAAGACCCGCGCTTTTTGCAGGGCAAGGGCAATTACGTCGACGACATCAAATTGCCGGACATGCTCTATCTCGACATCGTCCGCAGCCCGTATGCTCACGCGCGCATCAAGAGCATCAAAATCGACAAGGCGATGAAAATCCCCGGCGTGCTCGCCGTTATCACCGGCAAGGATCTTGAAAAGTACAATCTCGCTTGGATGCCGACACTGATGAGCGACAAGCAAATGGTGTTGCCGGTTGACACAGTGAAATATCAAGCGCAGGAAGTCGCCGCGGTTTTAGCAACGGAGCGCTACATCGCCGCCGACGGCATGGCCGCGGTTGAAGTGGATTACGAGCCGCTGCCGGTGGTGGTTGATCCGTTTAAAGCGTTACAGCCGGGCGCCACCAAGGTTCGCGATGATAAAGAGAGCAACCACATTTGGCATTGGGAGGTCGGCGACAAAGCTGCGACGGATAACGCGTTTCAACAAGCCGAAGTCACGGTCAAACAGGATTTGTATATCCCGCGCATTCATGTTTCTTCAATTGAAACCTGCGGCTGCGTCGCAAGTTGGGACGCGATCAATCAAAAACTGACGCTGTACATGACCACACAAGCGCCGCATGCGATTCGCACCGTCGTTGCGCTCGTCGCCGGACATTTGGGTTTGGCCGAGCACAAAATCCGCGTGGTCTCGCCGGACATCGGTGGCGGCTTTGGCGGCAAAGTGCCGGTTTACCCCGGCTACGTTATCGCCGTCGCGGCCTCGTTTCTGACCGGCAAGCCGGTGAAGTGGATCGAAGATCGCATGGAGAATATTCAGGCCGACTCGTTTGCGCGCGATTATCACATCAGCGCCGAAATCGCGGCGAAGAAAGACGGCACCGTGCAGGCGCTGCGCATCAAAACCATTGCCGATCACGGCTACACCGATGCGGCGGCGAATCCCTCGAAATTCCCCGCCGGTCTCTTTCATATTTGCACCGGCTCGTATGATTTCAAAAATGCTTTTGTCGAAGTGGACGGCGTTTACACCAACAAGCCGCCGGGTGGCATCGCGTATCGCTGCTCGTTCCGCGTCACCGAGGCGGTGCATGCCATCGAGCGCATGGCGGACATCGTGGCGCACACCGTTGGCGTTGATCCGGCGGAGTGGCGCATGAAAAACTTCATCAAGCCCGAGCAGTTTCCTTATAAGTCGGCGCTCGGGTGGGAGTACGATAGCGGCAATTACGCGCCGGCGCTGCGCAAAGCGATGGACATGATCGGCTACGAAGCGTTGCGCCAAGAGCAAGCGGAAAAACGCAATCGCGGCGAGTTGA
>JBOHQZ010000908.1:0-3040 GCA_050732275.1 bacterium | reverse complement strand
CCGTACACCGGACTGAGTTCTTGGCAATCGGTGGCCAGCTCCTTCAGCGAGGCGAAGTCACCACCGGCTTCATCGCCTTCGCCTTTCCGGCGGAAGAACTCGTTGCGGCGCAGCTCGGTGGGCCAAACCGCCGCATCCGGCGGGCATTGGTTCGGTGCAGACGTCCAATCCGGCCGGCCCTTGCCATCTTGATCGCGCCAACGAATTGAGTAGGGAGAATCCCGCCGTGGCGCCACCGAACCGTAGCCCTCGTATTCAAAAACATCGCCGGCGTGATTGAGCACGATATCGAAGATCACATAAATGCCGCGGCCATGCGCTTCGTCGATGAGCTGAATCAGCTCGTCCTCTGCAAGCTGGGGATTCTTTCTCGCCTGCTCCGGATCGGAAGCAAAGCGCGGCTCGATTTGCAGATAATCCTGAATGCCGTAGCCGTGATACGAGTAGGGACTGTATTGGCAATTTTTCAACACCGGCGAAAGCCAAATCGCGCCGACGCCCAATTCTTGGAGATACTCAAGCTGCGCTCGCACCCCGTTAAATGTGCCGCCTTGATATTCCCCGTGCTCGCCATCCCACGGCAAGCGCTTTGGCAACGCTTGCGGATTGTTGAACCGATCCACCAGCAAAAAATAAATCCACTTATCCCGCCAATCCTCCGGCGAAGGAAACGGCGCAGGAATCTCGACGGTTTTATCGCCAATTTTGACGCGCTTGGTGCGTGGCGAACGGGCTTGCGCAAAAACGGTTTGAATCTCGTCGCTCCAAATCGAGGTAGGCATGGCTTTCCCCTGCCGGTGTTGTTATAAGATTTAAATGCTGCAAACTCTATTTTCAGGACAGAATGTTTTCGTGAGGGAAGTCCATAAAACAGGTTTTTAATATAACAAAAATGTCATTAGGAGCAAGTGTTTTTTTGAGAATTTTGGCTCTTCTTGACTTTTGTTGGAAGGTTGCTATTTTGCCGAGCCGATGAACAGACACTACTTGGGCTTGCATCTTGCTCATGTTGCAAGGGCAAATAAAATTTTTGTAAAAAGGGCTTTTTTTTAAATAGAACATTGAGTATTTTTACTCAAGACATTGAGTAAATTGGAGCAATACGATGCAAGAATTTGTATTTACAAGAGATATTGTTACGCAACTAAAGCAAAGAATGGCCGAGCCACGGCGTTTTATTCAGGTCGTGACCGGTCCGCGGCAGGTTGGAAAAACCACTGCCGTGCATCAGGTTTTGAGGGAATGTGGAGCGCCATTCCATTATGCCAGTGCGGATCAGCCCGCGCCACCACAGTCCGCGTGGATCGAGCAAATGTGGGAGACGGCGCGATTGCGCGCACAGGAGCAGCAGCCGGTCGTGCTCGTGTTGGACGAAGTGCAAAAAGTCAATCGCTGGCCGGAGATTGTCAAGCACCTTTGGGATGAAGATACGCGCCGCCAAAGAGACATTCGCGTCATTCTTCTCGGTTCTTCAGCTTTGCTGGTACAGGCCGGACTTACGGAAAGTTTGGCCGGGCGTTTTGAACTGCTACATGCCACCCATTGGAATTTTACAGAGTGCCAAGTTTGCTTTGGGTGGAATCTGGATCAATATATTTATTTCGGCGGTTATCCCGGAGCGGCGCCTTTGATTGCAAAGGAAGAGCGTTGGGCACAGTATATTCGGGATTCATTGATTGAAACCACATTGAGCAAAGACATTCTTTTGCTCAATCGCGTTGAGAAGCCGGCTTTGTTGCGGCAACTTTTTATGCTGGCGGCGGAAAATTCCGGACAGATCGTCTCTTATCAAAAATTCGTCGGCCAGCTCATGGACGCCGGCAACACGACCACATTGGCGCATTATCAGCGTCTTTTGGAAGGCGCGCGCCTCATTGCAGGCTTATCCAAATGGCATGGGCAGGTGTTGCGGCGGCGGACTTCCAGCCCCAAATGGATCACTCTGAATACCGCCTTGATGACGGCGCTTGCCGGATCGAGTTTTTCCGAATGGCGTAACGACGCCACACACTGGGGCCGATTGGTCGAAACCGCAGTCGGTGCGCATTTGATTAACACGGCGCTGGGAACCGGGATTGAAATTTATTACTGGCGTGAGCGCGATCAAGAGGTTGATTTTGTGCTGCAACAAGCCAACAAGCTGCTTGCCATTGAAGTAAAAAGTGGATTGTATAAAGGCAAACACGCTGGACTGTCGACGTTCATCAAACAATTTCCCAAAGCACGTACAATACTCGTGGGGCAAGAGGGAATCCCGGTCGAGGAGTTTTTAACTCAGCCGGCTGCATACTGGTTAAAGTAGAAAATACTGACGGCTCAATCATCATGAAAAATGACCGGCTTGAATTCGAACACCTGATCGACCTCGCCGGCGCGCTCAGCCAGCAGAATGATTTTCAGGAAATTCTTCGTGTGGTGGCGCAGCAGGCGATGAGTCTTTTGCACGCCGAAACCGCTTTGATTCTCATGGTCAACCCGCGCACGCGCAACACGGTGAAAACCGTCATGCGGGAAGGGCAAAGTGGCGACGCAGATTCAAAACCGTGCAGAATCAAATCAGCGGCTGGTTGATGCAGAACCGGCAACCGTTGCTGAGCGCCGATCTCAAACAAGATCAGCGTTTCAGCCGCATCGCATTTGGCGATCTTCCCATCAAATCGGTTATGGGCGTGCCGTTGCGAGTTGAAGGTGCGTTGCTCGGTACGCTGATCTTGTTAAACAAAACCACCGGCGAAGCATTCAGCGAAGAAGATTGGGCCTATTTGGAAAAACTCGCTTTGATTGCAGCGCCGTATTTGCGCAACGTGCAAAAAGTTGCTGAATATTTCAACACACCTTTGCCCGAAGCGGCTCTCCTCACGAAATATGAACAAGTCGGTCTCATTGGCAGGAGTCCAAAATTTATTGAATTGTTACAGGCGATAGAAGCCGCAGCCCGTTGCGATGTGCGCGTGCTACTCGAAGGCCAAACCGGCACCGGCAAAGAGCTCGTGGCGCGCGCCATCCACCAATTCAGCTCGCGAAACCATCACCCATTTGT
>JBOHQZ010000907.1:0-3041 GCA_050732275.1 bacterium | reverse complement strand
CTTTTTCAACTGCTGATCGAACGTGAGAATGATTGGGCGATCGTTTTAGCACCGGGCGGCAAATATCTTTTTGCATTAGTAATTTTCGGCTGTGTGCTGCTCCTTGGCAAGCTCGAGTCATTTACCGCCGCTTTGGCTTGGCGCTTTGGTGGGCGAGGCGGGATGGTTGCTGTTCCGCTCCTGATGTTGATTCTGGCCCTGATGGCGTTTTGCAGTGTCAGTTTGGTTTACGGGAAGATCAGCAACGCTTTTTTGATCGCATGCCAATTTTTGTGTGCGCTCTTTTTTGTCGCACACATTTTGGCCCTGCGACATGACGCCGTGACGCCGGGCGAGCAATACTTTTCGACAATGCACGCCGCCCAGCTACTATCGACGGGCACGTTGATTTATGGCGGCCTTTATCTCATCTTTTTTGGCGCGGTGGTCAAAATCGTGACGGTGCTGGGTGGAGATTGGCGCCAGTTTGTCGCTTTTTTCGCCGCATTGAGCGCCATCATTTTGACCTTTGCCTTAATCACAGGAAAATCCGTGCGCCAGCGCTGGACCCGGTTTGTCGAGCGCAGCTTGCTGGCCGGTTCCTACGATTTTCGCCGCGAATTGCAGAATTTAACCGAAGCCATTTCAACCGCCGCGGATAGAGACAAGCTTCTCCAGGCCGTATGCTATGCCCTAACTGACATTTTTTCGTCGGCGTCCTGTTGCCTATTGGTGGCGGATGAAAAAAGCAGCACTTTGCAAATATGCGGCATCAATGCCAATGGTCAATACCAGGCAGATTTTGCCGCGCTGACGTTGAGCAACAAACAAACAATCTGGCTGGGGAGAATACATCAAAGTTTTGACGTGGCGCGCCTTGGGGCGCTGCTCGACGAGAGCGAAGACGGGGAAAACTTGAGAAGCTTCCTTGCCGCCGGCCATTACCAGCTTGGCGCGGTCTTGTTCGCCGGTCAACGTCTCTTGGGGGTGATTTTTCTCGGCTCCAAACGCCATGGCAGATTTTATTCCGAAGAAGACAAGCAGCTTCTCGACTTGCTCGGCAATGCGATCAGCATTGCACTGCACGGCAGCGATTTGCAGCAACGCGTTCTCGAATCCCGGCAGATGGAGGCGATTTACCGGCTGGCGTCGTTCATGACGCACGATCTGCGCAATGCCATTTCCTCTTTGACTTTGCTCACTCAAAACGCCAAGCTGCATCTCGAGAAAAAGGACTTCCGCGCCGATTTTATTGCGGCCTTGTCCCGCGTTTCCGAGGAAATGCAATCGCTGGTGCAAAAGCTCTCTTCCGTTAAAACCGGTAGCGAGCTGCAGCATTACGCCGAATGCGATCCTGCCGAACTGATCTTCGAGGTGCTGGCAGATTTGCCGGTTCCGGAGACGGTCGCCCTCGAAGCTGATATTGCGCCATTGCCGCGAGCGGTTTGGGACAAGGGGCAAATTCGCGTGGTCTTGCGCAATCTTCTCATCAACGCGCTCGAAGCGATGCCGGATGGCGGCAAGCTTGCCATTCGAGCCAGCCAGGATCACGCGCAGATAAGCATTGCCGTCAGCGATACGGGCGTCGGCATGTCTGAAGATTTCATTCAGCATCGCCTGTTCAAGCCGAATCAGACCACCAAAACCAAAGGTCTCGGCATTGGTTTGTATCAATCACGTGAGATCATCTTGGCGAATGGCGGCAACGTGCAAGTAAAAAGCCAGCTTGTTGGCGGCACCACGTTCGTGATCGTTCTGCCCTGTCTCCACGAGAAGGCGGCTTTGGAGGCGACACGCAACGAAAACCCATCGAACGGCATGCCGGAACGGCTGGCCTTTACGAATCAGACGAGTCCGTATATCAGCGAGATTGAAGCTGTCGCATAAAACATGACTGGTGTAATGGCAGAAGCGCGTCCAACCTTGTTGATCGGCGATGATGACGAGATTTTGTGCCAGCAGTTGCGTTGGGCATTAGAGGGGGATTATGCCATTCATCTGGCGCACACACCGGAGCAAATTTGGGCGGCTTGCACTCGGCGCAAGCCCGATTTGATGTTGCTCGATCTCAATTTTTGCCAAAACCGCCACCGACGGCAAAGAAGGCTTGGCGCTCGTGCAAAAAATTCTGGGGAAGCAGGCGCCGGTCAAAATCATCGTGATGACCGGGAACCAGGAACGAGAGCTGGCCCGGAAAGCCATCAGCGCCGGCGCGCACGACCATTTGCTCAAGCCGGTTGACAGCGAAGAGCTCAAAATGCTTCTGCGCCGGGCGCACGTTTTGTTGCAGCTCGAAAAAGAAAACGCGCCGGACGCCGATACCGGCATGGGGTTCGATGCGAACGAGAGTATGATCGCAACGTCTCGGGAAATGCGCGCCGTTTTTGCCCTCGTTCAAAATGTCAGTCAGACCGATGCCACGGTGCTCATCACCGGCGAGAGCGGGACCGGCAAGGAAATGATTGCACGAGCGATTCATCACTACAGCCCGCGGCGAGACAAAAAATTCGTGCCGATCAACTGCGGCGCCATTCCGGATAATTTGCTGGAAAGCGAGCTGTTTGGCTACGAGAAAGGCGCCTTTACCGGCGCCGCCGCCACGCGCAAGGGCAAGTTCGAGATTGCCGATCAAGGCACCATCTTTCTCGATGAGATCGGCGAATTGACCGCGCCCTTGCAAGTCAAAATGCTGCGCTTTTTGCAGGATCACGTCATCGAGCGCGTCGGCGGCAACGAGGCGATCGCTTTGGAGGTGCGCATCGTCGCTGCCACCAACCGGAATCTCGAAGCGGAGATCACCGCAGGGAATTTCCGCGAAGACCTTTACTATCGCCTGAACGTGATCAGCATCGAAATGCCACCTTTGCGCAGCCGCGGCGAGGATATCAATCTGCTCGCGCAGCATTTTCTCAAAAAATTCTCGGCGCAATACCACAAGCCCACGCGCGGCTTTTCCCCACAGGCGCTCAAAGCCATCCGCGAGTATCATTGGCCCGGCAACGTGCGAGAATTGGAGAACAAAATCCGCAAGGCCGTGATTCTGGCGCGCCATAGCGTTATCT
>JBOHQZ010000906.1:0-3045 GCA_050732275.1 bacterium | reverse complement strand
TTGTCAAAGCCATAGCCGGTTGCCGGATAAGGCGTGAACACCGGAATAGTAGCGATGTGGCGCATCGAGGGAATGCCATAGACGTAAACCTGACCGGAATGTCCGCCCGATTTGAAAATGTAATATTCATCCAAATCACCCGGCGCGACATAAGATTTGATCGCCGCTTCCTGCACGTCCGAGCGCACGCCCGCGCGGCCTGTTTTTTTCTCACCGCCGCAGCCAATACCGATAATGATGCCGATTACGAGGGTGAGGCCGATCCACAAGAAAATTTTTGTACGCATGACTCCTGCTCCTCATTAAAGTTGGTTCTGTAAAACATGTTTTAACAATTTTTAAGAAATACGATTAACGTGAAACGTGTAACGTGCTAAATCACTGAATACTGGTGATGAATACTGGTCAACTGAATACTGAATACTGATTACTGGTTACTTCTTGCTCTCCCTTTCCTGCTTCTTCAACTCATACGCATAGCGCAGCTTCTCAATCGCTTCTTTCCTCTCCTCCTCGGGTAATGTGATCATGGTTGACAGCACCACTTCCATCGTGCCGGTCGGTCGTGCCAGAAAATCATCCAGCGTGCGTCCGAAGCGCGACTGCACGTCTTCAACCGCCAATGCCAGATCCGGCCCAATCTGCGCGGCGGCGTCGATGCCGAGCGTCGAAACGGAATGGCATACGAAGCAATTCTTCTTCACGAAAAACGCGCCCGGCCCTTGGCTCATTCTTTCTTCTTTCTCACGTTCCGACGGTGTCGGAATATCGCGGACGTTGTGGTTTGGCATGTACTCGATGGGAAGATTTGCTTTCTTCCAGCTCATCACCAGCATCGCGAGCGCTTGCGCATCCATGCTCGAGAAGTTGAAATTCGGCATCACGGTTTCCGGCACCAGTTCTTTCGGATTTTTGAAATGCGCCGCATGCCACGTGAACGCTGAATGAAAACCTTTGATGCGCTCGTAATTGAATTGCTCCGGCGATTTTTCGCCTTCTCGCGTCAAGTCCGGACCGACCGTACCGCCGCGTCCATTGATCACGTGACAGGCGCGACAGCCTTTGGCATTGACCAATTCTTTGGCGCGATTGATATAGCCGGCGCCCTTCGTTTCTTTGTCGTAACGATGGCAGGAGTTGCAATTCATTTGCATCAGCGCCTTCTTGTCGCTCATCACATAAAAATCGCCCAGCTCTTTGCCGAGCATCGGTTCTTCCCAATGCTCCACCAAACCATGCGCCGCTTGCATGTCCGTCGCATAACCTTGCCCGCTGTGGCAGCTCGTACAGGCAAATTTGGAAATGGGGTGCTTTTCCAAAATTTCTTTTGGATGCGTGCGAAACGGCTCCGGCGCATTCTCCAATCCTTTCCATTCGACGCCTTGATGGCAGGTGACGCAACGATCGGCTTTATCAAGCTCTTTGACGTACACTTGCTGCAAGCCGTTGGGAACCACATCCGCACGCTCCGGCCCGAGTTTCTCCGCAACAAAGTCGCGGAACTCGGATTGATATTGCTTCCACTCCGGCGTGAAATAATCATAAAAAATGAAGCCCGTCAGCAACAACACCGCAATGCCCATTAGGCTCACGAAGAGCTTGTCTTTTCTCACAAAAGTAAGTTTATCTTTGATGGTTTTATGATCCATGTTGGCAATTTCCTTGTCAAGCATACTCGTTTGGGTTCAGACTCTACAACTCTCATGCCCATCGGCATAGATACGATTTTCAAGAGTTAAACAATATCCCGGCCTCTTATCCATGAATCCTTTCTTAATCCTGCAAAATAGGTGTATTGGTTTCTCAAGAGTGGGAATCAAACTGCTCAAGTTTTTTCATTCAAACTCTCACCTTCCTCGATTCCGCCCATTTCGCTCCCAATAGGCTCAACTTCTTTGCTTCCAACATTTGGCCGGCCAGCGGAAACAGCACTTGCTCCTCCTTCGCAAAATGCGCCCGCGCCGTTTGAATGGCGTGCAGCAGCAGGTTTTTCGCTTCGGCCAAATCTTGCAGCGCTTGCAAGCGTTCGAGGCTTCCTTCGATCTCGTTGTGCTCCATACGCATCACCGCCAACGGGCCGGATTGCGGATCGAGATGTGATTCGAGTGCGATAAAGAGCAGCTCGTCCTCCAAATGCGCATGCGGCGCCAGCGCCGCCGCCAGCATCGCGCCTTGACTTTTGACGGGCGCCAAGTCCCCGGCGTGTGGAATGTTCTTCTCCAAATAATCGAACTGCGCGTAAAAAACGCCGTGTTCTCCGAGCAAGGCATCAGTGACGTTCATACATTTTCTCCATGAGTTTTATTTTGACTTTAAAGTGAAATCTTCGACCAAAAAATCTCCAACGGCTGGATTAAGACCAACTGATAAAAGCCTACAGCCGCAGGCATCCGTTGGTCTTAATCTATCCGTTAGGGAAAATTTTTATGGCTGCGGCGTTTGTCGGGTTGAATTGAAAAGCGCGACGCCGCAATAAATTTCGAAGGAGAAATTCCGTAATCTCGCGTACCGCGTCACGATGAAAATGCGGCACTTCAAGCCCACCAGGATCATCACCGACCACAGCCAAAAGCTGGCGATGATCCCGACATTTTAAATCCGGACCGAAGCCGCGGCGAAAAACTTCCAGGCACGGATGCTTTGAGCTGCGGAATCCCTCCGCGATCACCAAGTCAACTGTTCGCGGCAAATGACGCAGCAAGCGCGCGATCGGCCACTCGCGCTCAACTTCACGAAACATCGCCACCATTTTCGGTGAAGAGACCACCACCGCCTCGGCGCCGGCTTGACGCAGACGATGGCTATCCTTACCGGGCTTGTCAAGCTCGTGATGATGGCTGGTGTGTTTGATGACCGCCAGACGAACACCGCGCTTGCGCAGCGCCGGAATGAGCTTCTCGATCAGCGTGGTTTTGCCGGCGCCGGAATAGCCGATGACTTCTAAGATCGCGGGGGATTTTACGCGCTCCAGGGACCTCATGAAATTCGCGCCTCATATAAATCCGCACATTGTTGGCAAATAAACTGCGTTGTATTCCAATTGGG
>JBOHQZ010000905.1:0-3050 GCA_050732275.1 bacterium | reverse complement strand
CAACGACGAGCTTGCGCCGCGCCCAAGACGACCTCGATTACGCCAAAACCAAATATGAGCGCTATCTCGATCTCTTTCAGAAAAATGCCGCCTCGCAGCAGACGCTCGATGATTTGAAAATCGCTTACGACCGTGCCAAAACTACCTTGCAAGCGGCGCAGCAAGCACTGGCTTCTATTGCCAGCAAAGAAAAGGGACTGGAGGCGCAAGCCAAGCTCTTGCGCCGCCAGATCGAAGACGCACTGGTGAAAGCGCCCGTGAGCGGCACGATCACCACGCGCTATTATGACGCCGGCGAAACCATTCCGCCCAATGCGCCGATGGTGGAGATCGTCGATCTTTCCAAAATGTGGGCGAAGGTGTACGTCTCCGAAACTTATCTGCCCTCGATCAAGATCGGCCAACCGGCGCAAATCAAAATCGACGGCAGCGGGCAAACGCTGAACGGCGACGTGGCTTGGATCAGCGCCAAAGCCGAGTTTACTCCGAAGAATATTTTGACGCAAGAAAGCCGCACTTCGCTCGTCTATGCCGTGAAAATCACCGTGAATAATCCCGAAAGAATTTTGAAACACGGCATGCCGGTGGTGATTATGTTGCAGCCCGCTTCGTGAGCGTTTGTAGTAACGCCTTCAGGCGTGAAGTGCATCAAATTGAAAGTGTCTATGTTTTTGGAACATCATCTTGTGGCGTTACTACGAACACAAAACTCATTTTAATATTTTTACAAAAGTGTTTGACTTTTACCACGTGATTTTGTATTATTGCTGCATCACGTTTTAAAATTAGGAAGTCCTGATTATCATTTCGAGGAGACTGTTATGCGTGCTGCATTTTTTCAAACCCAGGAGGGGCGCCCGGTCCGGCGGGAAATGGGTAAAGTTGTTTTTCGGCATTTGAGGCTGGCTGTCGTCGCTTTCGCGCTAAGTTTGCCGTGGACGACGATGCTGTTCGCCCAGGGGCCGATAGAAGTTTCTGAGACACAGGCGACGCAGGCAAAAAAAATCATCGAAGCGATGAAGAAAAATCCGCGCGGGCCGTTTTCACAGTTGCGCTGGTTTTGCAACGACGGCACCGTGCATCCGCCGCGCCCCTACCCGTGCCAAAACCGCGGCGGCGGCTATCAACACGGCGAGCTTTCCGAGCAAGCGCAGGAGCTGGACAAGCTCGGCTTTCGCGCCGGGGTTTTGTTTACCGGCCTGCCTTACGAAAATTTTTTGGATGCGGCGCGCAATTATGAATTTCTGCGCGAGCTGATCGTCCAAAACTATCTGCTGCAAATCGACGACGGCTGGGTGATGCGCAACGTGCGCACGGGCGGCACCGCGCGCGGCTATCTGCAAGCAGAAGATGAAGCGCTGTTTGGCCGCGGCTTGCTCTTGCAATTGCTCAATGATCGCGCCTGGCTCGAAGGCCATTATTTGCTCGCCACCGAGCTGGTGCGTGTGGTGCCGCACGGCCAAGAATCGCAGCGTACCGAGAGCATTCGCCAGATCTCGAAAATTGCCGCCAACCTGGATTCGAAATTTCAAAAGATCCGTGTGAAGATTCATAATGTGCCAGAGGAAAGCGACATCGGTCGCGTCGAAGCTTTTAGGCGGCGTTATCCGGCGACGCCAGCCAAAGCGCAAATCTCCAAGCTGCTCGCGGAAATGCGGGCGCATTATGCTGCGTTGCGCGCCATCGAGCGTTACGACCTCTTTGCGCAGCAGCTCACCCATACGCCGTGGGCAGCGCGCATCCGCGAGCTGCGCCTGAAACTCGGCAAGGCGAGCAATGTTGAAGCGCTGGCGGCGTTGGCGAATTTTTCTTACGACATTCGCAAAGACATCGAGCAAGGTGCAAATAATGCCGGCGGCGAAACGATCCTAAAATTATTCGACCTGAGCGCATTCGTACAAGAAATGCTGTTCGTGCGCGCCAGCCAGTTTGCCGAAGTGCTGGCGAACAAGTCGGCGCGAGCCACTACCAGAGCTGCAGCCGATGATCCCACCCAAATGAGCCGGCGCGAATTGCTCGAGTTGAGCAAAACTTTCATCAAAGCGCAATCCGGCGCCGGGCTTTTGTCGGTGCGCGAAGTCGAGGCGCAGTTGCAAGAAATCGACGGCCTGCTGGCCAATCCTTCGCCAACCGCGGCAGCGTATCGTGCTGCCACCAGCTTTCTGCAGCGCGCTGCATATTGGTCGCGCAACACCGTGACCTACACGTTCGGCGCCACGGTTCGGCGTTACACCATGGTCGAACCCAAAATCGAAGCATTCATTGATAACTTAGTGCGGCGCACCGTGGCGCTGCCGCTTTCTTACATTAGCGACTATCTCGCCAACGATGCCAACGCCGAGTATGGCATCACGCACAAGATTTTTGATCAGAAGATTGGCAGCGGCATTACCGGCCTCAACCCGGGGGTTTCGCTGGCAAAGTTGAACGTTGTGCCGGAAACCGAAATGGAGCATCCCAAGCTTTCCAAAGAAGACATTGCGGTGATTACGGAAACTGTTGAAGACTTGCCGCCGGTGGCCGGCATTCTCACGCTGGAAAGCGGCAGCAGTTTGTCGCACGTGCAGCTCTTGGCGCGCAATCTCGGCATTCCCAATGCGGTGGTTCCGTCGACCGCCATCCCGCGCTTGAAACAATCCAATGGGCGTGAAATTTTCTTTGCGATCTCGCCGCAAGGCTCGGTGGTTTTGCAAGACGCCGACAAAATGGACGGCGTCGCCAAAATGATTCTCGCCGAAAAATCCGCCGGGCAAAAAGCGACGTTGATTACCATTGACGTGCCCAAGCTGCAATTGGACGACAAGCGCTTGCTGAGCCTTGATGAATTGACCACGAATGACGTTGGCAAAAAAGTCGGGCCCAAAGCCGGCAATCTTTCGCGGCTGCGATATCATTTCAAAGATCGCGTGGCACAGGGTGTGGCGTTGCCGTTCGGCATTTTCAAAGATTATTTGGAGCAACCGGCCAATGATGGCGCGCCGACGATTATGGAAGACATCCGCACGACGTGGGCAAAAGTCGCGGAGATGAAATCCGCCAAGGCTTCGCCG
>JBOHQZ010000904.1:0-3051 GCA_050732275.1 bacterium | reverse complement strand
CCCATCATGGCGATTTCTTCAACGACGATCTTTTGCAATTTGTCGGCAAATTGTTGAATGCGCCAGCTATCCGTCTCGCCATGTACGATCAAACGAAATTTTGCGCCGGCGGCTTCAAAGCGCTCTTCGTCAAATTCGCCGATCTCGAAAGGTGCGTCGATAAACACGCCGTAATTGGGCGCAACAAAAGTGGAATCGTTTACCGATTCGAGACCACTGACGATGCGCCAATGGCTCGGGCGATGAATAACGAGACGCGCGGCTTGTTCTTTCATATTGACCGGGTACATGAAAACTTGCGGGCCAAAGATGTGCGCGTGCTCATCATTAAACTCACTTTGCGTATCGCTCAGCGTCGCGGCGTAAATACGATACGAAATGGTGAGCTTTTGCGCCGCGGCATAACCGGAAACGCGCCAGGTTTGCTTGTTGACTTTTTCCCACGTGAGGGTTTTGCCGGAAGCGTCGCGCACGGAAAATTCCTGCGCGTATTTGGCGTAATTCGCAATGGCGTAAGAGCCGGGCGCCCACGCCGGCAGGCTGAAGTCCATCGACTTGCCATTGGTTTGAACCGTGAGATCGACTTGCAACAGATGCGCGGTGGGATTTTTTAAAGTCAGCGAATATTCTAGTGGGGATTGGCCAAAAAGTGATGAATTTAAAATCAGGCAGAAAAAAATGTGCAGGAAGAAGGCAGCACGAAAAAAGGGTCTCCAAGCATAGTTATAATGCATATAAAAACCACAACCCAATTAATCGCTCACGGAATTGGCTGCGCCCGTAGGGAACGGCTCACGGAAATGAATTATAGAAAATTTTGGTGACTTTCTCTAAAAGGCAAAACCATCTGGCTGCGCCCGTAGGGGGCAAAACTATTAAAAGCGTTGGTCTAATTCAAGTTGGCGCGGAGGCGCATGACGCCCAACGAGGCGACCTTGTAGTCGGGACGCAAGGCAAGGGCACGTTCGTATTCTTCGAGGGCCAACGGCCATAGGCCTTTCATTTCGTGAATGATCGCGAGGTTGGCGTGCGGAAACTCCGGGTTGTCGTAGCGCAATACTTCCATAGCACGCTTGAGGTGAGGGATGGCTTCGTCGAGCTTGCCCATTTGCATCAGGTACGCGCCGATGTCGTTGTGGGGGTTGCCAAACTCGGGATCAATGGAGATGGCGCGGTGGCACTCGCCAATCGCCTCTTCCAACTTACCTTGCATGCTGTACGTCCAGCCGAGAAAGGTGTGGGCCTCAGCGGTCGGCTCCACTTCGAGAGATTTTTTGTAGTACGCGATGGCTTGCTCCAAACGGCCTTGCATCTGAAACTCGTAGGCCATGTTGAAAAAACGCATCGCTTCGTCTCTAAGAACGCCCATACACACAGTAGGTGGTTGCAGAAATTACGACTTAATGATTAAATGCGGATCAAAAAACCATACGGAAAAGCTTCATTGCAAAGCCGGCAGCACGTCGCCGATGGCATCGTTTTGCAAAGCCGCAATTCCATCTTCCACATATTGTAGGCGGCGCATGCCGAGCAGCACGCAGTCGAGCCCGGGAATGTTGAGCAGCATACGCAGTGCTTTTTGTGAAAGCTCCGCTGAAGTTTTGAGCGCCGGAACTTTTTCATCAAGTTGCCGGGCAAGCGCTTCGGAAGAAGCTGCCGCCTTCCGCGCATGATAACGCGAAAGCGTATCGATCACCGCGGCGAGCGCGTGGCGATACTGACTCTCCCATTCCTGCCAGATCGTTGCGCCGTTGGCTTTCTCACGCAGAAAGTGCAATGCCATTTCGGTTTGCGATTCGATCATGTGCTGCTTGACGTGATCCCAATGCGCCCAATCTCGAAAGAGCGTCAAGCCGTCTTGCAGTTGCTCCGCCCATGCAAAGATCGGTTGATCGGTCCGAACGAAGCGCTCGAAGTGCAATTCGCGAAACAAGGTTTGCGCGAAAGACTTTTCGGCTGCGGCCAACGCGGCAATCTGCGCCGGAAAATTTTTGTCGGCTTCAACAGCAGAGATGGTGGCAAAGCTTGCCAGGCGCATCATGCTGCCGCCATGCATCGCATTGAGCGGGCGGTTGACCAATGTTGCCAAATTCTTTTCAGCCGCAAATTCCAGCAACGTACGGCCGTGGGATTGATTTTTCTCGAACATGGCGCCGGTTTCGAAAAGATTTGCCGGAAATTGAATGACGCGAAAATGATGCTGCAGCGAAAGCGACTCGGCAATTTCCCACAAGCGTTCGAGTGAAGTAAATTCGGGATGCGAGTCGGTGTGTGGAAAAGTGTTCGACGAGACGCCATAATACGCAATGCGACCGGCGGCGACTTGCTCTTCTAAAAAAGAGAACGCTTCGGCCAAACGGCGGTAATACTCGTTGCGAGCCGCGCTGAGATCATGGCGGCGTTGGTGCAGCGCGTCGGAGAGAAAATATTCCGGATTGTGCAGGAGCAGCACGTCGAGATGATCGAGCTGCAAGCGCGCCAGACTCCGAAATAGTTGGTCGCTGAGAAAATCCGGATGAATGCAATGCCAGCAATTCTGCATGTATTTGACCATCTCCGGAAAGCCCCTGCCTTGCCGCTCGCGTTCCTGCGCCAAGTGCATGTTTTGGCCCTGTACGTAACCAGCCTTCGAAACCACGACGATTTCTTCGCGCTGTAATTCACCGCTCTTGAAAAACTCTTGCAAAACTCGGCCCACCATTCGCTCGCTGCCACCGTCGGTGTAGTTGGTGGAAGTGTCGATGAGATTGATGCCGGAGCGCAGGGCCAGCTTCAACGCTGCCGCGTGCTCGGCGGTGATTTCATCCACGCGATAACAGCCGAATCCGAGACGGCTGATCGTTAAACCGGTCTTTCCGAATTCGCAACGCGTGGTTTCAGCAAGATGATGACGCGCTTGATAGGCCGCGGTTTTTTCTGGCGAGGCGAACATATCCTAATTCAACACCCATAAGCACGGGTTAAGTTTCCAAGTAACATGTCATGCTGGAAGCATCCTGTTCAAAATAAGCACTATGCTTGACAACAAACAAGATCGTTCCACGATGACAT
>JBOHQZ010000903.1:0-3057 GCA_050732275.1 bacterium | reverse complement strand
TTCCTGGGGCGGGGTTATACTAAAGTAGTCAGGGGTGTATGAGAAATTATAACTTGCAGGGCAGAGAATACGGGGTGAATGAATGATCTTCTTTAACTTCCTCTCACGTTATATGTGCTATCCCCCAATAAAAAAGAAAGCCTTTCGGTGTGTCAATACGCCGAAAAGCTCTTGGCTATTTTATAAAATTCTTCTCCAAAATTTGATCAAGGGTATGCTTTGCTTGACAATGCCTTCTCGATTGCCGCCAGCAGAAGAAAGGCTCGCTGCTCTTCATCAAAAAGCCGCCAGCTCCACATTGCTTTGCCTCCAGCGCTTTTCTTGCGGTGCCGTGTGAGGTGAGAATGATAACGGGAATGGCGGGGTTCAATTTTCGGATTTCAGCCAAAGTTGCCATGCCACCCATTGCTGGCATCCCGAGGTCTAGCAACACGAGGTCAGGATTCTCTTCCTGCATTAGTTTCACACCTTGCCGGCCATCGAACGCCGTGATCGCTTGAAAGCCGCAGGCTTCCAAGCGATCTCCCAGCAGTTGGCGCAGTTGCGGATCATCGTCAATTATCACTACTCAGCGCTGCTTATTTTGCGGTTGAACCTCTGTCTTGACAGCTTCGTTAAAAAATTCTTTTGTAGAAATCATTCTCGCACAACTTTTCATCAGGCAACTCAAAAACTCATTCGAAACTCAATAGTAGAACAAAGCAGTAGCCGAACTTGCTTGCACAAGCTAATAATCGGATCCCAACGGCACTTCTTCCCATTGCTTGGTGTTGATTTGCAAGCCGATGACAGTGCCGAGAAAAAGTCCGGCCGGCGCCCCAATCGCCAAACCTGCAAGTGGGGCAAGCCCCGCATAAGGATCACTCGTATCTTCGCTCGCCGCACCGATTGTGATTCCTAACAACGCCCCGGCTGCAAGCCCCATCCCGGCGCCCGCCCAACCATTTCGTTTCGTTGCCCAGCAGACTTCCAGGCTGGCGATCGCGGTTAGAGGCACCTTGACGCGTTTGCCTGACTTCTCCAGCGTCATGATGATCGCATCACTTGAATGAGAATGATAAATAGCGGAATCTTTACGATTCGGCTCTTTCAATGGCGCAACACGAATCCGGTCGCCCGGCGTGAGGCTCGACAAATCCTGCGCTGTCACTTCAACGCATAGGGTTAAAATGAAAAGCGCCATCAACGTCAAAAGTTTGGCTGTTTTCATTGGCATACTCCCTTTGAATAAAAAGTTATGCGTTGGTTGATTACGGATTGAATTCTCTACGAACATCAAAGAATCAATCTTTAGCCGGTTTTAACTCATCTGCTCATGAGTGAACCATGTCAAACCTTATGCCAGGCAAATTTCTTTTGTTGCGAGTTGCAGAACCGGTTAATTCTCATGTTCTTAACCCTTGAGAGGAGAGGAACGGGATTTTAAAATTAAGGAGGGCAGCGCTGGCGGGATTATACAAAAGTAGACGCGCGTGTATGAAAAAGCATAAGCGCCATCACCTCATTCCTTCAGCCCCAATTCTTTAATCAGCTTACTGAGATAAGTGCGTTGGATATTCAAAATATCCGCCGCTTCCGATTGGTTGCCATCCGTGAGCTCCAAAGTTTTTGCGATAAACTGTTTTTTTGAATTTGAGCGTGGCTTCATCGAGAGGCATCCCAGCGGTGATTGCTTCGGGCAATTTTTCCGCCAGCAACGGCGGCAGAAGATCGGGGGTGATTTCATTTTCGAGCGCGAGAACCACGGCGCGCTCGCGCAAGGGAGGAAGCGTCAAGCTCACCACGTTGAGGCGGAAAAAGAGATCGCCGCGAAACCGGCCTTCTTTCACTTCTTGGGTGAGCGTCTTGTTGGTCGCCGCAATGACGCGCGTATCGACCGATAAAGTCTTCATGCCGCCGACGTGCTCGAATTTGCCGTGCTCGAGAAAATGGAAAAACTTGGCTTGCAAAGACGGGGCAAGATCGCCGATCTCGTCGAGAAAAAGCGTGCCGCCGTCGGCCAATTCGACGCGGCCTTTTTTCGCCTGGTGCGCGCCGGTGAAAGCGCCTTTCTCGTGGCCGAAGAGATCGGACTCCAAAAGCTGCTCGGAAAGCGTGGTGCAATTCACCTGCACGAACGGCTGGTCGCGCCGCTCGCTCATCGCGTGAATCGTTTGCGCCAGCACTTGCTTGCCGGTGCCGCTTTCGCCTTCGATGAGCACCGTGGCGTTGGTCACGGCCACGCGCCTTGCCATTTCCAGAATTTGTTTCATCCTGGCGCTTTCACCGATGATCAAGCGGTGATGCCCGGCCAGCTCTTCCTTGAGATAGGCATTTTCGACGACGAGATGTTTGCGCTCCAAAGCTTTGCGAATCACCAGCAGCAAATGATCCGGCTCGCATGGCTTGGGGAGAAAATCATACGCGCCGTTTTTCATCGCCTCGACCGCGCGCGACAGCGTGCCGTGCGCCGTCAGCATGATCACCGGAGTATCCGCGTTGCGCTCTCGAATTTCAGCCAACGCTTCCAGGCCGTTTTTCTCCGGCATTTCAAAATCCATAAGAATGACGTCGGGGTTTTTCTCTTGCGCCTGTTCGACGCCTTCGCGGCCATTGGCTGCGTAGAAAATCCGGTAGCCGCTGGCTTCCAAACGGTCACCGAGCAGTTGGCGGAGCCGAGGCTCGTCATCGACGATAAGAACTTTTTCGCTTGGCATTTTCGCTTTTCCTTTGCGAGTCACGCGCCCAATGCCGTTAACTTAGAGGCTCAAACCTTGGCTTGGCCAAGGTTTAATCACGCATTCGAGCCAAATTTCAAGGGCTTATGAATTCCACGGCCAAGCCGTGGAAGGATCACCTGGTAAAGTTAACGGCATTGGTCACGCGCCCGGCAGCGTGACGGTAAATGTGCTGCCAACGCCGATTTGGCTTTGCACTTGAATGGTGCCGCTATGGGCTTCCACGAGTTTTTTGACAATATACAAACCCAGCCCCAGCCCCTTCTCCCGGGTTTTCTTATTCTGCGCAATGCGCTCAAATTTTTCAAAAATGGCTTTTTGCTTTTCCGCCGGAATGCCC
>JBOHQZ010000902.1:0-3063 GCA_050732275.1 bacterium | reverse complement strand
CTCCGGCTCGGCGTTGGGGATCATGCTTGGCGGCTTCATGCCCTGGCAAGACGCCGACCAGATCGGGCCGTTCATGTTGGCGCCGTATATCTTCACTTTATTGGTGTTCGTGTTGCCAAACGCGATTTTGTCCGGCGGGCTGTTTTTCTCAGTGGCGACACTGACGCGCAGCATGCTGTGGACTTACGCGGGGGTCATTCTCTTTTTCATCGGTTTCGCCATCGCCGGCATTTTGTTGGGTGATTTGGAAAACCAGGCGCTGGCCAGCTTGGTAGACCCCTTTGGTTTCAGCTCGTTCGGGTACATGACCAAATATTGGACCGTCGCTGAAAAGAACACGCAAGTTATGCCTTTGGCCGGCAATCTTTTGTTGAACCGTTTGATTTGGACCGGCGCCGGGCTTGTCGCGCTTTTTTTGACTTGTTTAAAATTTCAATTCGCCGAACCGATTGCCGGATTCCGCCGCCGGCGGAAAAAAATTGCAGCCGATGCAGCCGAACGTGATGCCGTCATCAGCACGGCGAGTGCGGCGCCGGCAGTTACCCAAAATTTTTCCGCCGCGGTGAGCGTCAAACAATATTTGATGCAAACGCGCTTGGAATTTTTAGGCATTGCCAAGAGCGTGTCGTTCATCGTGATCGTATTTTTCGGACTATTCAATTTTCTGGCCGGCTCTTCCGTGCGCGAACAGCTTTACGGCACCGCAATTTTTCCGGTGACGCGCTTCATGCTCCGCAATATCGAAGGCGGCTATTCCTTGGTCCTTTTTATCATCTTGACGATTTTCGCCGGCGAGCTGGTGTGGAAAGAACGGTCGCGCAAACTCCACGAAGTTTATGATTCCCTGCCGATTCCGAATTGGATTCCTTTTTCGGCAAAGCTGGCCGCGCTCATTCTCATTCAAGCTTTTCTTTTGTTCATTGCCATGGTGGCCGCCATCGGTTTTCAAATCTACCACGGCTATTATCGTTTCGAGCTTGGCCTTTATTGCAAGGGGCTTTTTCTGATGCAACTTCCCGACGTTGCGCTGCTCAGCGTGCTGGCCATGTTTTTTCATGTGCTCGTCAACAACAAGTTTCTCGGCTACATGCTGATGGTGTTGTATTACGTCATTCTTATCGTATTGCCCGCGCTGGAATGGGAGCACAATCTGTATCAATATGGCATCACGCCGGAGGCGCCCTATTCCGACATGAATGGCTACGGCCATTTCGTCGCGCCGGTCTTTTGGTTCAATTTGTATTGGACTCTTTTTGCTCTCATTCTTGCCATAGTGGCCAGCTTGTTTTGGGTGCGCGGCACGGATTCAGGCGCGAAGATGCGCACGAAGATTGCGGGATTACGATTTACGGCGCCGAACCGTCTGCTCATCGGCCTTGCCGTCATCGCCTTCGCCGCGGTGGGAAGCTACATTTTTTATAACACCAACATGCTGAACGCATATACCACCGATGACGAGCAGGAAAAACGACAGGCCGATTACGAGAAAAGCTACAAGAAGTATAAAGGCTTTCCGCAGCCGCGAATCACCCAGGTTAAAGCCGATATCGATATTTTTCCGCGTGAGAGAAAGCTGGAAGTGCGCGGCCATTATCTGCTCGAGAACAAACATGCAGCGCCGATCGATTCTCTGCATCTGTTGATCGACAAAGATCTCGTGATCAACAAGATGAACGTACCGAACGGCAAGCTGGCGTTGGAAGACAAGAATTTGGGATATTATGTCTATACGCTGTCACCGGCTTTGGCGCCGGCAGATACGCTGCGGCTTGATTATGATTTGGCGTTTATCATACACGGCTTCGTCAACAGCGGCTCGAATACGAACATCGTTTACAACGGCACGTTTGTCAACAATCTGCGCTATTTTCCGCACATTGGCTACAGCTCGGAGTTCGAGCTGCAAGACAAAAATGAACGCAAGAAGCGCGGTTTGCCGCCGCCGGAGCGCATGGCCGCCGTAAACGACAGCAGCGCCAGAATGAACAACTACGCCACGCACGAATCGGATTGGGTTATGTTTGAAACGACGGTAAGCACAAGCCCGGAGCAAATCGCCATCTCGCCAGGCTATTTGCAGCGCGAGTGGCGCGAAAACGGCCGCCGCTATTTTCACTATAAAATGGACGTGCCGATCTGGAATTTTTATTCATTCTTATCGGCCCAATATGCGGTGAAACGAGATAATTGGAACGGCGTTGCCATCGAGATTTATTACCACGAACCGCACCCGTACAACGTCGACAAGATGATCGACGCCATCAAAAAATCGCTGAATTATTTTACGGCGAATTTCAGCCCGTACCAGCACCGTCAGGTGCGCATTCTCGAATTTCCGCGCTACGCCTCGTTTGCGCAATCCTTTCCGAACACGATACCGTATTCAGAGAGTATCGGCTTTATCGCCAATTTGAAAGACGAGAAAGACATCGATTACGTTTTTTATGTGACGGCGCACGAAGTGGCGCACCAGTGGTGGGCGCATCAAGTCATCGGCGGGGACGTGCAAGGCGCGACGGTCATGTCCGAAACGATGGCACAGTACTCTGCGTTGATGGTGATGGAAAAAGAATATGGCAAAGACAAGATGAAAAAATTTTTGAAGTACGAGCTGGATCGCTACCTGCGCAGCCGCGGCAGCGAGCTGCTCAAAGAGCAGCCGCTGATTCTGAATGAAAATCAACCTTATATTCACTACAACAAAGGCAGCGTCGTCATGTACGCGCTGCGCGATTACATCGGCGAAGAGGCGCTAAATGCGGCGCTGGCGAAATACATCAAAGCAGTGGCATATCAAGAGCCGCCTTACACCACTTCGTTCGAATTTTTGAGCTATATTCGCGAGGCGACACCGGATTCGCTGCAATATATTTTGACTGATCTGTTTGAAACCATCACGCTCTACGAGAATAAAGCCGAAAAGGCCAGCTACACGCAGACGCCGGAGGGCAAGTATAAAATTGCGCTAACTGTCAAAGCCCAAAAACTGCGCGCGGACACGCTCGGCGTTGAGACAGAGATCCCCATCGCCGATTGGATCGACATCGGCGTGCTGGGCAAAGA
>JBOHQZ010000901.1:0-3064 GCA_050732275.1 bacterium | reverse complement strand
ATTGCAGTTGGTGATTTTGGGAAGCGGCGAGAAAAAATATGAGGATTTCCTGCGCTGGGCGGCAAGCACTTATCCGGGCAAAGTCTCAGCCTACATCGGCTTCAACAATGCGCTGGCGCATAGAATCACCGCCGGCTGCGACATGTATCTCATGCCGTCGCGCTACGAGCCGTGCGGGTTGAATCAAATGTACAGCTTGAATTACGGCACCGTGCCGATCGTCCGCAAAACCGGCGGATTGGCTGACACCGTGAGAGACTACCACGAGTTTGACCAGCAAGGCAACGGCTTATCGTTCTGGGATTTTACGCCGTACGCGCTGTACACTAGCGTCCATCGCGCGCTGGAACTGTTTCATCAGAAAGACGTTTGGATGGAGATTATCAAGCGAGGCATGGCCGAGGACTTTTCTTGGCAGAAGTCGGCGCGGAAATATATGGAAATTTATCGCCGGGCGAAGAGCAAACGCGGTTAAATTTTGAGTTTACTTTTCACACTGTTGAATCGTATTTTGGGGTCAATATGTACTATCTCTACCTCGATGAATCCGGAGACCTCGGACATTATACGGATGGTCCGGGCTCTTCGCGGTATTTTGTCATTACCGTGTTGGAAGTGACCAATGATAAGGACAAAAAGACGATGGAGAAAGCAGTAGAGCGGACGCTCAAGAATAAACTTCACAAAAGGCGTTCGCGCCAAGCAAGTTCGATCAACGAGCTTAAGGCTACAAACACCGAGTTTGAAGTCAAAAAATACTTTTATCGCCAAGTGGCTACAGTTCCTTTTAGTCTCTATGCAGTTATTCTTGACAAGACGAGATTTGGCAATCATCTAAAGTTCGACCATAACCGTGTCTATCGCTTCATTACGCATTTAGTGATTAAAGAACTCCCACTCGAAACGGCTTCAACACGGGCGCTGTTTGTTTTAGATCAAAGAATGGGTGGCGCGGCAATTCGAGAGTTTAATAAGCTGTTGCGTTTGCAGATGGAATCACAGCTTCCGCCACAAGTGTCGCTCTTTATCGATCATCGTAATTCCAATGAGATGCGGCCTTTACAAGCAGTTGATCTGTTTTCATGGGGAATTTATCGCAAGTATGAAGCGGGAGATACTGAATGGTATGATGTATTTCAAGATAAGATCAAGTTTGAGCGGATATACCCGGATAAATAAAAAAAGAGAGCGACCCTGTATAGCGACGCCCCACGGCTATGTTACCTACCTATGGAAGGGAACACCGTAGGTGCTTATACAGGCCTTACTCACTCTCTTTAGAAAAAGATACACCAGCAAAACGCAAAAGTCAAGAATTCTTTTAAAAATTTTGCAAAAAGCTTTTAAAGATGAAAAACTCGAGAAAGCCACTGCTAAACTTCGTCGCCTTTTTTATTCTATTTGTTGCCGCTTGCCAAAATAATGATCCCAACCTGCCGACGCCGCCGGATGACACGACGCCGAAATTTAAAGTAACGGATTTCAACGCGCCGGAGCAATGCGCGAGCTGCCATCCCGATCATTACAACGAGTGGCGCAGCTCGATGCACGCTTACGCCTTCGTCGATCCGGTTTTCTTTGCGATGCACGAACGCGGCCAAAAAGAAACCGCCGGCAAGCTCGATCAATTCTGCACGAAATGCCACAGCCCGATTGCGAGCCTGACCGGCGAAACGCCGCCATTTTTCAACCGTAATTCACTCTCGCCGATTTCTCAGCACGGCGTGCAATGCGATGTGTGCCACACCATCACCAAGATCAACAAGACGATGAACGCCGATTTTGAATTGACGCCGGGCAACACAAAATATGGCTCCATCGCGAATCCGGTTCCCAACAATTTTCATCAATCCTCATTCAACGCCGTGTTTGATCGCTCGGAATTTTGCGGCGCTTGCCACGAAGTGATGAATGACCGGGGCGCAAAACTTGAAGAGACGTTTACGGAATGGGTGAGGGCGACTTTTGCCGGCATGTCGGTAGATTGTCAGGATTGCCACATGCCGACTTACGCCGGGCAAGCCGCTACCGGCGGGCCGCAGCGCGATAAAGTTCATCGCCATTATTTCGCCGGCGTCGATGTGCCGCTCGTCGATTTTCCCGACGCCGCGTTGCAGCGCGAAATGGCCGAGAAGCTATTGCAATCTTCCGCAGATTTAATCGTGGCGGGTCCGGATGTCGCTCGTGCCGGAGATACGTTAAAAATTGTAGTGACTGTAGAAAACAACTACGTCGGCCATAGTTTGCCTTCCGGTGTAACTGCGGAGCGCCAAATGTGGATTGCCGTCGTGGCGCGTGATCAGGCCGGCCACATAATTTACCAAAGCGGCCAGCTCGATGCCAACGGCGATCTCATGGATCATCACAGCGCGCTCAATCCCAACGCCGATCCCGCGCTGACGGTGTTTCGTCAAATCATGCGCGGTGAAAACGGTGAGGAAGTACTGTTCTTTTGGCAGGCGAAAACGGTTGAGAACAATTTAATTCCAACATTTGGCTCGAAAACCGCATCATACAAGTTCGTGTTGCCACAAAATCTCTCGGGTGAAATCAATCTTGAAGTAACGCTGCGCTTTCGAACATTGCCGCCTTATTTTCTCCGCGAGTTGGGTTTGGGCGATCTCGTCGCCAAAGTTCCGATCGTGGATATGGCAAAGACAACGAAACGAATGAGCATAAACCAATGAGAGTTGCACGATTCCTGAAAGCAGTCAACCGCCGCCGATTTCGCCGTCATTCTGAAAGATTTTTTTTGAAATTCAAGGCGCTCTTTGCGCGTCAAAAGAGGTTCCTTCGGAATGACATTTTCATTTTTTTATTTTTGACCTCTCTGCATAATTCCCTCGCGCAAGATTTCACGCGCGTCGCTGACGGCATTCCTGTCGCTCGCAATGGTGAACAATTGGCCTTGCCTTTTCTCGGCGGGCTGGATCGCTTCATTCCCCAATTTGCCGACATTGATAGTGACGGTGATTTCGATCTCTTCATTTCAGATGCTGACGGGCAATTAACTTTGTTGGAGAATATTGGCACATTTCGTGCCCCCCAATTCCGCCTGGTTCCC
>JBOHQZ010000900.1:0-3075 GCA_050732275.1 bacterium | reverse complement strand
CATTATGGCGATCATTAAACTAAAGAGCCATGCCCCTCGCCGTCCAGTATTTTGTAATTGGTTTTTCATAGACAACAATATAGGTCATACAAAGCGCATGCCGGGCCAATTCGGAAGTCTCCTTAAAGGCTGCGATTGTTGAAAATCATGGAGCTTTGAATTGGAAGAAAGATAACAATCCTGCCTCAGCTCGCAACGTGCAAATTTTGCGCTTTTAACAAATCCGAACGGGAAAAGCTTGCACAAAGGCAATATATTTATAATTTTCTAATAATACAATATCAAGAGAAAAATCTTGTGCAACAAAGTTTTTTTGTGTTATATTTGATCTGGTTGCTGGCCGTTTTTTCCTTGTTGCTGGCTGCGAAGAGACAACGCAGACGTCAAAGTCAACGCCTGACCGAGATCATGCGAAATCTCGCGAGCATTCAATTCAGATATTTGCAGTTCCATTTTGAATTCAGCAAACTTTACACGAAGATTTACCGGACGCCAGCGTTGTTTCATCATACCGGGCCGAAATCACAACGCTTGGTGTGCAGGCTTAGTTGGCGTATTGGCGATTCTGCAGTTTTCTTGCACCTCGCCGGCTGAGCACAGCAATCCGCTCGATCCGAAATCGCCGGTTTTCTCGGCGAACGGTGCCATCAACGGAACCGTTACCAGCTATTACCAGCCTTTCCGTCCCTTGGCCAATGTTGAAGTGCGCCTTTCGCCGCAGCCGTTGCTCGCCTTTACCGACGAAAAAGGCGAATTTTCGTTCCGCGATTTGCCGCCGCGCGATTATGAAATTGCGGCGAGGCATCCGGGTTACGCGGCAGGAACGTTGGCGGTATCGGTGCCGCAGCGGCAGAGCGTGACGGCGACGATTCGTCTCAACGGTTTGCCGAAAGTGGATTCCGTTGTGATCGTCACAGCGCGAGTGGCTTCGCAGCCGGATTCTATCATCTTCTTTCTCGAGGTTGCTGTGACTGCCAGCGATCCGGACGGCGCAAACGATGTGAAGCGCTTGACCATCATGGCCAGTGATTTCGCTTTTTCTGACACACTTGCGCCGGTCGGCCGCACCGGCGTGTGGCAGCGACGTTTCAGATCGGACGAGCTCCCGAGCGTGCCTTTGCCGGCTTGGTCAGGCCATGCTTTGCACGTTAGCGCGGAAGATTTTCTCCGGCAGCAAACCACGGCCGGCCCATTTTTTATTGCCCGCGTGATTCAAGAGGTGCCAGAGACGATAGCGCCGGTTGCCGATAGCCTCGTCACGAGAACCCCGTTACGTTTTAGTTGGCGAAACAATCCGGTGGCTTATCCGCACACGCACGAGGTGGAAATTTTCAGAATCAACGCCGGATTCCCGAGCTTTTTTGCGGCCATTCGCCGTATCACTGCCGGCAACAATAACGCGGTTTACCCCGGTAGCCTACTGCCGCCATCCGGCCAGTATTTTTGGACAGTCAAAATCGTCGATGAGTTTGGCAATTGGAGCCGCTCCAAAGAAGCGGCGTTTCGCGTGCAACGACCCTAAGGAAAAACGATGGAGTGATGGATTATTGGAGTAATGGATTATTGGCGTAATGCAGTAATGCAGTACCGCAATAATCCAGAAATCCAACAATCCAACACCCCAGCAATCCAACACCCCGCTATATCGAACATGTCAACTGAAAATTACCACACGGATGATCCTTTGGTTGCGCTGTCGGCGATTAGCGAGACGATCAATACGATTTATGATCTCGACGAGCTGCTGCCGAAGATTTTGGATATCGCGCTGAAAACCGTCAACGCGCAACGGGGTTTCATTTTGATTTCCGACCCCGACGATCCGGCCGAGCTTTCCGTGCGTGTGGCCCACAACCTCGAGTCGAGTGCACTCGCCACCATCGACCGTTTTTCGCGCAGCGTGGTGAACGAGGCGCTGAAAAGCGGCAGCACGGTCATTTCGTACGACGTGCCCGAAGACGCGCGTTTCAGTTCCGCGCAGAGTGTTGCGGAACAAAAAATAATTGCCGCCGCGTGTTTGCCGTTGCGCATCAAAGCACAGCAAATCGGCGCGATATATATCGACAGCACCGAGACGCGCGGCAAATTCCGGCCGGAGATGGAGCCGTTTCTGAATGCCTTGGCGAACCAGGCGGCGATCGCCATCGAGAATGCGCAGATGTACGACCGCTTGCGCAGCGAGAACCGCCGCTTGCGCCAGGCGCTCGCCGAAAAGAAGGAATTTGCCAGCATTATCGGCAAAAGCCAGCCGCTGCAGCAAGTTCTGGAGGTCGTCAAAAGCGTGATGGACACACAGGCGACGGTGCTGATTTTGGGTGAAAGCGGCACCGGCAAAGAACTGGTGGCGCGCGCATTGCATTACAGCAGCAAATATAAAGACAAGCCGTTTATCGCGCTCTTCTGCGGCGCGCTGCCGGAGAGCCTGCTCGAAAGCGAGCTGTTCGGCCACAAGCAGGGCGCATTCACCGGCGCGATGCACGACAAGAAGGGGTTGTTCGAAGAAGCCGACGGCGGCACATTTTTTCTCGACGAGATCGGCGACATCAGCCCGAAGCTTCAAGCGCAACTGCTGCGGGTCTTGCAGGAGCGCGAGGTGCGGCGCATCGGCGAAAATAAGGTGCGAAAAATCGACGTGCGCATCGTTGCCGCCACCAACAAAGATTTGCCCGCCGAGGTGAAAGCCGGACGCTTTCGCGAGGATTTATATTATCGTTTGAATGTGATTACGATTCAGATGCCAGCCATGCGGCACCGCGGCAATGACATCATTCTGCTGGCGCAGCATTTTCTCGATAAGACTGCGGCGCGCACCGGCCGCCAAATTCAAGGCTTCACGCAGGAGGCCGTCGAAAGCTTGCTGCAGCACGATTGGCCGGGAAACGTGCGCGAATTGGAAAACGCCGTCGAGCGCGCCGTGCTGCTCGCCAAAACAGAATTTATCACACCGCAAGATCTTCGAATCGAGCCGCCGACCCCGGCTAAGGAAATCATGACGCTGCAGGATCACGAGCGCCGTATCGCCGAACGCGCCCTCGCCGAACACAACGGCAATATAACCGACGCGGCCAAAGCGCT
>JBOHQZ010000899.1:0-3085 GCA_050732275.1 bacterium | reverse complement strand
GTGACGACATCCAGATCGCCGTCGCCATCGATATCACCGATTTCCAAATCGTGGCCGAAGCCGTCACCAATTTTGTGAGCGGTCCATGAGCTTGCCGTGGCGGTGTTGGGATTTTCATACCAAAATATGCCGCGGCTAATATCGCTGACGATGATGTCCAGATCGCCGTCTTTGTCCACATCGCCGGTTTGGCCGTCCGTCGTAAACTCGCCGGATCCGACGGGGTGCTTGGTCCAGGCCGGATATTCATACCAGACCAGACTCTTTGTGCCGGCATTTTCAGCGCCGATAATCACATCGAGATAACCATCTCCATTGATATCGCCCACCGCACAAATGTCCGTGCAACAATCCATGCTGGTATTGGGGTTAGGGTCGATAACCACGTGTTTGAAAAGTATCTCATGCGAGCCATTCACAGAAGTATCCGAGGAACATGTCGAGAGCAAAAAACTACAAGTCAATATTTGCAAGCCGCCAGAAAAATATATTGGGTAGCGCATTACTTCTCCGTAAAAACCGGTTCAATAAATGCTTTTCATCGCGAACTGATTATATGCAATAACTAAAACCCGTTATTGCTCTTTGGTCGATGATTGCCCGATTCTTATCGAGCAAACCCATTCCGGCGCTGGCCTTGAGAATCAGATGCTTTTTGATTCGCCAGATCCCGCCCAATTGAAAATACAAATTATCATCGATCTGCCCGATCAACCTTTCTCCTGTCACCTCCGCAAAGGCCGTGATTGGCGTGCTGAAATCGTATGTAAACCCGACACCAATTTTCATCATTTTTGAAATCTTCACTTGATAGGCGAAGCGATCGATATAGTCAACGCGTCCGTAGCCTAAATTAACATATAGCTTTTGCGCGCCATTTTGAATTCTTGTGCCGACTTCAATCATGGTGCTCGGTTGCTCCGCTCTAACCAGGTTTTTAGCTCCGCCGATCGGTAAGCGTATTTTTGGTAATAATGCGACGGAGACATGGCCTCGCTCAATAAGCTTGTACTTCAGCGCGAAAGAGGTTTTGTCCAAATCATTGCGGCCCAGGTCAATCGTCACATACGGCACTAAAATGGCGAGGTCAAAATTGTTGGTGAGACCGTAAGCAAAGGCAAACAAGACTTCCCCAACCTCGCCGCGCGGGTCTATTTCCCCGTATTGCGTATATCTCGTCAACAAGCCCAGCACCATATTGTTTTGCCCAAGGGTTTCGGCGGTATTGACATGACCAAGTCCCACATAGCCTTCAACATTCAAGCCTTGTTGGGCACTATTGGTCTCGGGCAGCAGCATGAAAAACGCCCCCCAAAACCATGATGTGCGCAAAAGCTTCATTTTGTTTGCCTCATCATTCTAAACAACCAGAGTTTCAGCGGCCATGCTCATACTTGCCATAATTTGGCGAATTTCCTTCAAATATATTGGGTTCATCACGATAATCACTGCGGGCCGATATTCTCGCATAAACTCCGGCGGCACGATTTTTTGCCCGGTTCCAGCGACAAACTTATGATGCTTGCGTGGATTGATATCGACGACATAATCAATTTGATTGGCAAGCGCATTCAAAAAAGTTACGCCTTTCGATCCTGCTCCCCACACCACGGCGCGCTTCCCGCTCTCTGTAAGTTGTTCCAGCTTACGCCTCCAGGTCTCGATCTTGCTGCGATAGCGGGCGGGAAATTCGACCACCCATTGCGACACTTTTTCGAGATCGTCGTGAGGCACGGAATTAACCGCTGTCGCGGTGGCCGGCATTGCCTCCAAGCAGAGGAATTGGCCTTCGAAAATTTCGGTGATCTGTTTAACTTCAAAGCCGCTCGCGGCGAACAGGCGAAAAAACGCCGGCGCGCTGAAGTATGAGCAATGCTCATAAATGATATCCCAAATTGCCAAATCACGCAGCGTGAATAAAGCGTTGGGCACTTCAAAGAAAACCACCGTCTGCTTTTGCCCGTCGATGGCGCGGCGCACTTGCGTTAAAAATTCTTTGGGATGCGGAACGTGCTCGAGCGTGTGACGGCTGCAAATAAAATCGGCTTTATAGCTCGAATAACGTTCCGAGTAGACGTCCTGGACGAATATCATATCCGCGGTTTCGTTATCGTTTTTCCCTTTCACCAAGCTCGGATCAAAACCCACCCCACGATTTCCACCGAGCTTGCAGAGCAAAGCCAGAAAGTCGCCTTTGCCGCAGCCAATCTCAATGATGTCCTTCTCGTGCAAATCATACTGCCGAATCAAGCGCGACGCCAGGTTCTCAGCATAAGCTTGAAAACGTGGCGAAAAGTGTAGAGAGTTTTCATAATCCGCGTTATACCGGAGACGCGCAGCATCAAAAGCGATATTGTAAATGAACGCGCACTCATGACAAAAGCCCAGTACGATGTCGCCGCGCGGCTTCGCGGCCCGGCCATAGCAGATTGCAATACACCGGCACGGATAAAGTTTCAAAGAACACCGACAGCGGTGACGAGGCGCAAGCGGGGCACCGATGCTCTTTTGACATTTGGTTAAACGCTTAGAACTTCCGGAGTCAATTCCATTTGTTGCAACATTTGCCGGATTTCCTCACGATAGATCGGGTTCATCACGATGACAATGTCCGGTTTGACGGCTTTGAGATGCTGCGGCGGCATAATCTGCTTGCCGGCGCCAGGGATGAATTTGCCATGGCGATGCGGATTGATATCAACAATGCTGGCGATTTCGTCTTCGAGGCCGAGACTCGTCATGAAAGCCACACACTTGGAGCCCGATCCCCACACCGCCGTGCGCTTCCCCTGTTCGTAAAATTGCCGCATTTTTTTGCGCCATTGGTTCATGCGCTCGCGGCAATGAGTGGCGAAATATTGCACGTCTGCCGCCATTTGCGCGAGCGTTTCCTCCGCCGCATGCGGCTTTCCCGCTTGGGCGCCGGCGGGCTTTGCTTCAATGAGCAAGTATTGATTGCCATATTCTCGCGCCAGATCGATCACTTCAAAACCACACTGGCGAAACAAATGCGCCAGCGAGCCGGCGCTGAAATACGAACAATGTTCATAATAAATATCCCAAAATGCCAGCTCCTGTAACGCCC
>JBOHQZ010000898.1:0-3086 GCA_050732275.1 bacterium | reverse complement strand
GGACAAATCCATCTCTTTCATCGTCCACAACACGAGCGAGCCGTAGGCGTAAACTCGCGATTTCGTGTCGGCGAATCCGGCGGCATAAAGCGTGTCCGGATATTTCATATCCGCAGAGAGAAACACGTCGAAGGGCGCGCCGTTTTGAATCTGCGCGGTCAGCTTGCCTGATGAGCTAATCACCGTTTTGATGGCAAGCCCGGTCTTTTGTTCATAAGCTTTTTCGAGAGCTTGCACCGCGAACTGCACGTTGGCCGCAACGGCGACGATGATTTCCTGGGCGCATGCAATCGCAGCAGCGCCGAACATGGCAGTAAACAATATGGCGTTTCGTATCGCAGGTTTCGGCTGAATCATTCGAGCTTTCATTAGATATTGAAGTGCAGTTTAGATGATACTCCTGAAAAACAACTTACAAAAATCATCTTGCGAACTCAAGAAAAAAACGCACGGGCTTGACAAAGTCAACTGCCGTGCTTATATTGTAGATCAAACAAATTTGTCAAAATTGTCAAAAATAAGTGAAAAACGTTATGAGACCAGAGACCGCCAAGCCCGCGCATTTTTCCTATTCGTCAGCCCCGGAACCGCATAAAAACCGCACCAAAGAAATTCTCAAAAAACATCCTGAAATTCGCAACTACGTCGGCAAAAATCCTCTTACTTTTTTTTGGATTGTGGTGATCGTGGCCGGGCAAATCGGCTTGGCGTTTTGGTTGCAAAACCAGCCTTGGTGGTTGCTCCTCATTGTGGCGTACACGGCCGGCGCGCTTGCCAATCATGCGCTGTTCGTCCTCATTCACGAATCCACGCACAATCTCATCTTTAATAAGCGCCTGGGCAATACGCTGGCAGGGATCGTGGCGAACCTGCCGTTGGTGGTGCCAAGCTCGGTTTCCTTTCAGCGTTATCACCTCAAGCACCACGCCTTTCAGGGCGTTTATGAGCTTGATGCCGATCTGCCCAACGAATGGGAGGCCAAACTCATTGGCAATTCGGCGTTCGGCAAAGCCCTGTGGCTGCTGCTCTACCCCATCTTTCAAGGTTTGCGTCCCTTGCGCTTGAAAGAAATCAATTTCTTCGATGGCTGGATTATGTTCAATTGGCTGGTGCAATTCAGCTTCAATATCGCGGTGTTTGTTTTGTTCGGCGCCCAAGCCCTGGTCTATTTGCTGATTTCGCTTTTCTTTTCCATCGGCTTGCACCCATTGGGCGCGCGTTGGATACAGCGGCATTATCTGGTTGATGGCGAGCAGGAAACTTACAGTTATTACGGCTCCTTGAATACGGTGGCGTTCAACGTCGGCTATCACAACGAGCACCACGATTTTCCCTCCGTGCCCTGGAACAACCTCCCGAAAGTGAAAGCCGGCGCGCGCGAATATTACGACACACTCGTCTCGCACAAATCCTGGACCAGATTGCTCTTCCAATTTTTATTCGATCCCAAGCTTTCTTTGTTCTCGCGCATCGTTCGCGATGAAAGAGGGCAGGTGGCTTTGAATGCGGAAGTGCAGCCCGACCTCGACGCCATCAAAGAGACGCAACCTGCTTAAAACACTTCGATCTTGATATACTTCTGGGGGTTTTGCTTGACGTCGAGAATGAGAAGATCGAGATCTTGAGTGAATTTTTCCAGGTTGCGGTAAAGCGTGTCGTCGTGAATCAGCTTGCCCAAAGTGCCCTCCCCTTTCTCGATCTTGCCGAGCAAGCTTTCAACAGAAGTGGCGGCGCGACTCATGCGCGCCGTGGCCGATTTGAGATGGCTGGCGCTCGAGTCCAGATTGACGATCACTTGACGCATGCTTCTGCCCTCGGGTTCGGTCAACTGCTCCAAATTTTTCGCCGCCGCTCTCAAGCTCTTTATGGCGCTTTCCATCTCGCCAATGTCTTTCGCAACGACTTCGGCCACCGCGCCGGAGATGGTCTGCAAGTTGCGCAAGCTGCTTTTTAAGCTCGCCTCGGTGTTTTCGTCGAACGTCGAGCGAAATCGCTTCAACAGTACGGCGATGTCTTCGCCGATCGGGGCCGCGGCTTCCGCCAGCTCGAAAATGTCCGTTTCCAATTTCCCCGGAATAACGTCTCCCGGCCGCAACATTTCGGCAGAGGTTCCCTGCACGATTTCAATCGCCTTGTCACCGAGCAAAGTCAAATTGCGCAAAATGGCTTGGGAATCACGCGGAAACTGGTAACGTGCATCGATGCGCAGCTTGACTTGCACTTTGTTGCCGGCGAGGCGCATGTCTTTTGCCTGCCCGACCTTCAATCCCGAAACGATCACCGGATCGTCTTGATCGAGGCCGGTCACGGTCTCAAACAGCGCCGTGACATCGTATTCGCTTTTGCTGAATGAAAATTCCCGCAAATACATCAATCCGAAAAAGAAAATCAGTATTGCCGAAACGATGATCACCCCGACGCGAGCTTCGTAAGTCATATTTCCTTCGCACAAATTTTTACAAATATATGTTTCGCAGTCAATTCATAGAGTAATGGATTATCGGATTAATGGGATTACATTAATCCAACAATCCATTAATCCAGCATTCCAATAATCCTTTTTCACAGCAACAACGCGGCGAGCACATAGTCGAGCATAAGAATGGCCAGACAAGAGACGACCACAGCACGCGTCGTGGCGCGGCCAACGCCTTCGGCGCCGCCGCTGGTGTGGAAGCCTTCGTAACAGCCGATCAACGTGATCATGAAGCCGAAGCAAAAACTTTTAATGACGCCGTAAAAAGCGTCCCACGTTTTAAAGAACAGGCGAAAGCCTTTGAAGAACTCAAACGTGGTGAGTTCCATGGTGGCAACCGAGATCAGCCAGCCGCCGACGATGCCGACAAAATCCGCAAACACCGTGAGCACCGGCAGCATAACCACTCCGGCGATCACACGCGGAATCACCAAAAAGGCGACGGGACTGATGGCGAGTGATTCCAGAGCGTCGATTTGTTCCGTCACCCGCATCGTCCCGATCTCGGCGGCGATGCTGGCGCCGACGCGCCCGGCCAAAACCAACGCCGTCACGACAGGGCCAAGCTCCAAGATCATCGACTCGCCGACGATGCTGCCGACCAAATAAA
>JBOHQZ010000897.1:0-3091 GCA_050732275.1 bacterium | reverse complement strand
GATTTGAATAGAATGGAATCAAGAGGAGTATTGAAATCTCCCATGACGATAAGATTGGCTTGCGAATAAGCGCGAATCATTTTTGCCAACGGCTCAAATGCCGGTGCGCGTGAGCGCAGCGGATCGCCATCGAGGTCGACAAGCAACACATAAAATTGTTCTCCATTTAAAGCGACTTTAAGCAAGTTAAAACGCCCGCGCCGGCCAAGAGAGCCTGACTCCTTTGAAAGAATTTCGCCTCGGGTAATGAAAGCCATCTCACCCGCCAATAGTTCAACATTGTAGCCCGGGAATGCGTTTTTCCACAAACTTCTTGTTTTCTTGGTTTTGGTTCCGGCCTCGACAATTCCGATTAGGTCTGCATCAAATCTATGGATGTAGTCGGCAATTTCGCCAGTCCTTTTGTTGTGTGCGGCATTCCAAAAAAACAGCTTCAAGTTGCTTGGTGTCGCCGCTCGTGAGTTCAAAGAAAAACTTTCGCAAGACCAGGCAATTAGACATGTGATTGTAAAAATGAAATAAAACTTGGCAGTGCGGATTCGTTTGCTGAGCAACCAGATCATGCCAAGCAGAAAAGAGAGTATCGCGAGAATTGGCAATGGCGTGGAATAGTACACAACCGAGAATGCGTCAATCCAATCTTTAATTAAAAAGCGAATCACCAGGCATGATATGAAAAGGCCGCTCAGAAAATTTCTGAATAGCATCAAACTCTGGCGCACCACAGTGTTGAAGCTGTTATTCATGATCATCAATTCTCACGCTCCGCTTGATAAAATCCAATGCCGTGCTGTAATCGCGCGGTGGCTCGGCGCAAATTAGCGGTGGCCTCGGCGTCGCGCCCGCGTGCGTCAAGAAGCTGGCGGCCGATTTCGAGCGCGAAGAGGTACGACACTTCACCGGCGGCATACGCTTTTTGCGCTTGACTGGCTGCGGTCGTTGCGGCCGGCACCCATTCCGAGCGACACAAGGCGAGCGCCTGTTGCGCGGCAAGATAATTCGTGTACGCTTCCTGCACCTCCAACGCGAGGCGATGTTTCACCACGAGATATTGTCGCGCCGCTTGTTCCATTTGCGCTTTGGCGCGCGCCACTTTGCCGTTGTTCCAATTGAACAGCGGAATTTCGATTTGCGCTCCTGGCCCCATTTCAAAACCTTCTTTGCCGGCGCCATTGGCATCAAGAACGCCGGTGAAGGCGAGAATCTTCGTGCGCTCCCAGCCGAGGCGCTTGCCAGCAGCCTCGATCGTCAGCTCTGCCGCGCGTAAATCCGGCCGCGAGGCGAACGCGGCATTGAAAAGTTCCGGCAAGGTTCGCTGCGGCAACTTTACTTCCGGCGCGGGCGTGAGCGCGAAGCTGGTATCTTGTACGTCTATTCCCAACAGCGTATTAAATCTGGCTCTGGAATTTTCGGCTTCCTGTGCGAAACCCACCGCCGCTTCTTGTGCCCGCAGCGCTTCGAGATGCGAAGCTGATTCTTCCAGCTCGCTGATGTCACCGGCGCGCAGACGGGCCGCGGCAATCTCCGCAATCTCTTGCTGCAAGCGTGCATTTTCCACAGCGATTTGTTTCTGTGCTTGCGCGAGCACCAAGTCGGCATAGGCGATTTGCACATTGCGCGCCAGGTCAAGGCCGTGCTGCACCAAATTTTCCGCGATCCGCTGCGCCTCAAGCTTGGCCGCTGCCACGCGTTGCGGTCGCTGCCACAGCACATCTATGGGCAAGCTCAATGTCGCTTCGAGTTGTTTCGGTCCAACCGGAAAGAGCAATGACAGAATGGGATTGCGCAACAAGCCGGCTTCGATCAAATCAGCGCGCGCGAATCCAAGCTCGGTGAGAGCGGCTTGAAATTGCGCGTTGTTCCACAGCGCGATGGCAACACTTTCTTCTGCGGTGAGGCCGTCGGCGAGAGTCATCCCTGGCGGCAGGTTGAAACCTTCAAGCTTTGAAGCAGCTTTGAGATCGTAGCCGGTGCGCTCGTTGAGTGATTTTGCAACATAAGCGCGGTTGTACGGCGTGTGAGCGCAGCCGGCGAAAATCAGAATGATTAAAAATACGGAGATGCAGTGCATGGTTGCGTTTCGTTTTTGCTGAATTTTAAAAACCGCGTAACTATTCAGCTATTATTTTTGTAAGCGGATTGAACGGATAAAGCGGATTTCAGGAGTTTGTTTGTCAAAATCAATATCTGTTCAATCCGCTTTATCCGCTTACAGCTTTTGCTTATGAACTTTTTGCTACAATCAAAATATGTCTCTCTTTAGAGACAAAATGATTGCAAGAAAGTAGGAGGTGATCAAATAAGGCAAGGCGAATATTCGGCAGGAATTAATGCCTCACGCACGGGTGGACTGGCCGGTCAGCACCATTTGACGGGCAGTCATTTTTTTTATAAGAAACCACTTGTCACCGCGAGGCGCTTTTTGCCGAAGCGATCTTTTGCAAGCAAGAGACTGCTTCGCTGAAAAACGCTCGCAGTGACGGTTTCTTAGAAATTTTATCCACCCAAAATTTATCTTTACTTCACCACGTTGTTGGCGGAAGCAACGATCTCTTTAACAGTCTGCGCAATGCTTTCAGAGAGCGCAAAATTTCCCTGCATCGCCCTGATCTTGGCCGGAACGACCAGTAAATCTTCCGGCGTCCGCATCAAGTCAAAATTATCCTGCGGGGTCTTGCCGCGAAATTGAGCGAGGAAGGCCTCATCAACCCCGTCGAGGCCTCTGACGCTGACTTTGGAGATAACACCAGTTTTCGTCATCCCAACCAAAACGCCGATCGTTTTGCCTTCGTTCGGCAGGGTTTTCAGAAAAACGTATCCGAGAAATTCTTCGGCCGGTCCCCAGGCGCCCTGTTCCCAGGCTTCGGTCCACCGAACGCCCGACTCGAGCGTTCTGGTTTTTTCGGAAGAGTTGGCGCCTGGAAAAATCGACCGGCAATCGGTTGAAGTCAATTCGGACGGCGTATTTGCGGCAGCCAGTGATGCCGATAATCCGACGATTAGCATAATGGAAATAATGCGGTTCGGCTTTATCACTTTTTCACCTCATTGAAATGTTTAGCTGTTTCATACAGACAAAAGTGCGAACTTG
>JBOHQZ010000896.1:0-3091 GCA_050732275.1 bacterium | reverse complement strand
TCGAATGGATGTAATCAGCCAGCGCTTTCATGCCGGAAGGAAATCGCTCCGCATGCGGCTGAATGAAGCCGAGACTGTCGCGCTCGCCATGCCAGCAGTCGTCAATAACGACATAATGATAGCCCGCTGCTTTCATGCCGCTGCTCACCATGGCGTCGGCGGTTTCGCGGATGAGTTTTTCATTGACCTCGCAAGCGAATTTATTCCAACTGTTCCAACCCATCGGCGGCGTTAAAGCCAAGCCATCGAATTTTTGTGCAAAAGCTAATACCGATGAAAACAAAACGACGAAGAAAACTAATCTGTTCATTGATCACTCCTCACATATATTTGTCGTGTTCCTGCAATGGCTGCTCAGAGACAGGTTTTCTCTTGATTCACTCTGGGCCGGGACGATGGAATTCAATGAGCTTTTGATCTTTACATTGAAGTGTTGCAGAAGCTATTTGCATAAAAGTTCTCCGTCATGTTAAAGTCAGTTGGCTAAAATCATCAACTGCGCAAAATTTCATCTTCACTTCTTCCCAAACCGCTTGATCCGCCATTTCACTTTACCCTGAAACGGATCGGTTTTCATCACAACGCCCTGCTCTAATTTGAGCTCTTGCAGTTTTCCCTCCGGCAGCGCGAAAAGTCCGGCGACGGGTGATTGATCCGTACTGAATACGCGCAATTCGATTTCGTTCCAGTTCATCTCGGCGGTGCTTTGTGCAATACGAATGTGTGGAATCGCGGTGTGATCCTTCACCAATAACACGATTGGAATTGGGCCGGCAGCAATTCGATGCCACTGCGCGCCGCGATAGACTTGGCCGGTTTGATAATCCAGCCAGGCGCCGGGCGGAAGATAAACGTGGCGGGTATTTTCATCTTCGATCAAAGGCGCGACCAGCAGATCGGAGCCGAACATATACTCGTTTTCGATGAGCCATGAAGTCGGATCGTCAGGATATTCGAAGAAAAGCGCGCGCAACATCGGGAAGCCGCGCTCGGAGGATTCCTTTGCTTGCGCATAAATGTACGGCATGAGCGCATACTTCAATTCAACGGCGCGGCGGAAGTCATCGACAAAGGCGTCGTCATAAGCCCACGGCTCCCGCGGCGGAGCGCCGTGACAGCGGGTGTGCGAAGTGAGCACGCCGAAGGCGAGCCAGCGGCGATAAAGATCACGTGGGGCGCTTTGCACGAAGCCGCCGGCATCATGGCTCCAAAATGTGAAACCCGAAAGCCCGAATGACAATCCGGCGCGGAGCGTTGCGGCCATCGCGGAATTGGTATTCTCGGCGTCGCCGCCCCAATGCAGCGGATACCGCTGGCTGCCGGCCCATGCGCTTCTCGCCCAGATGATCGATTCGCCTGTCACTTGTTTGGTGATTTCCGCGACCGCCTTGTTGTAACGCAGCGGGTAGAGATTGTGCTCGTAATAGCCAGTGCGGCCAGAGAAGTAAATGCCGTGCAACGGTGCATCCTCGCCAAAATCAACTTTGATCGCGCCCACACCGAGTTTCAACAGATTTGCCAACAATTCCTGATACCACTTCACGGCCTCAGGATTGCTGAAGTCGAGAATGGCATCTTCGGCGGGCAACGTTCCGCCTTCGTTGCGCACCACGTAACCGGCTTCGACGATTTTTTGAAAAATTTCATTTTTGCTGGTGAAGTAAGGCAACTGCCACAGACTGATGCGAAAACCCTGCTGCCGCAGATCGGAAATCATCTTGGCGGAATCACGAAAGCGCGAGGCGGAGAAACGATAATCGCTCCGCCAATCCGTTTCAAACCAGCCGGTGTCGAGATGAATGACATCGCTGGGGATGCGATATTGCCGCAGCTTCGCCGCCACCTCGCGCACTTCATCCTCGGACTTGTACGTGATGCGGCTCATCCACAAACCGAACGACCACAAGGGAGGCATGGAACTCCGCCCCGTGAGCGCCGTGTATTCGGAAAGAATTTCTTTCGGATTGCCGAGGAAAATAAAAAGATCGAGCGTCTCGTCGCCGGTATAAATCAGGTTGGATTGATCGAACGCTTGGCCGAAGTCGAACGTGACCGGCGCGCTGGTGTGAACGAACATGCCGTAGCCGGCGCTGCTCAGGAAGAATGGAATCGGCTTGTACATTTTTTCGGTCTGCGCGCCCATGCCGTCGCGCGCATAAGCATGAACTTTCTGTCCGCGCTTGTTCAATCGGGTAAACGACTCGCCGCAGCCGAAAATTTTTTCATCGTGCGCCAGTCGAAAACACGCGGCAATGCTGCGGCCCAAATCGCTGCCGCGGCGCACAAAAGAGAATGGCAGCGGCTGCGAGAACGAGTTGATGTCTTTCAAGTTTTGTGTCGCCGTCAGCAGCCGGCCCGACTCGTCGAAAAACTCAATGCGCCACGGCTCTTTGGTGAGACGCACACTTCCATGAGCGCCGGTGTAAGTCGCGCCCGTTTCGTTCGGTGCGATCTTCCACGAATGATCTTGCGGCGGATCGGCAACGAGCATGAGTGAGGGAAAATCACGCAACGGCTGCCCGCGCGTCGCAAAACGCAGCCGCACGGTGCGCGGAGTGATGAACGAGATGGCAAAAGGCAGCGCCGGATTTTCATCATATTCCGTTCCGGGAAAATCAGGAGACTTGGCACGGGTGAAGCCGCGATCGAGCTTGTTGAATGACAACGAAAGCTGCCGCAGATGTCTCGCCCATTCGAGTGTGCCCATGCCGGTGGCCGGATCATAACTTGTGATGCGCTCGCCGATGTAATACACCTGCTCCATTTTCTGGAAATCCTGGCTGACATCTACCGCATCGCCGATGACTTGAGCGATACTCGGTTGTTGAATCAGGTTCATCAAAATGAAAACGAGGAGCCAGCGCGCGCCGGATAGATAACGGTATTGATTAAAGGGATATCTCATTTTTAATATCTCGGGCTTTGCTAAATAGTGTTATCCCAATCGGGCGTCATTGCGAGTCACGCGCTTTCCAGCGGGACGAAGCAATCTTCTCGAAAGCACGATTGGTGAGGATTCGAGGAGATCGCTTCGCTGAGAAACGCTCGCGATGACAAACCCCAATCCGCGTTTCCGGACAGACATTGTTAA
>JBOHQZ010000895.1:0-3102 GCA_050732275.1 bacterium | reverse complement strand
GCCGTATAAAAACACGCTGCGTGAATATTTGCGGCCGCGCCTCAAACATCTTTGCCAAACCTGCCAGCAACGCTTCGAAAAAAATCCGCTGCGCATTCTCGACTGCAAAGAGGAAAGCTGCCGCGCTGAGACCGCTGCCGCCCCCAAATTATACGAGTCGCTCTGCGACGGTTGCAGCCGCCATTTTGCGCGCGTGCGGGAGCTGCTCACTGCCGCCGGCATTGCTTATGATTTGGATTTTCGCCTGGTTCGGGGCTTGGATTATTACACGCGCACCGCGTACGAAGTCGTCAGCGACCAGCTCGGCGCGCAAGATGCCTTGTGCGGCGGCGGCCGTTATGATTTGCTCGTCGAAGAGCTCGGTGGTGCGCCAACGCCGGCTGTTGGATTTGCCGCCGGCATGGAACGTTTGATGATGGTGCTGGAGAAAATCGCCTGGCAGCCAATGCTCAAGCCGGCGCCGGCCGTTTTCATGGCGCCATTAGGCGAAGCAGCGACCGCCTGGGCGGCGCAAATTACGCAACAATTGCGGTTGCAGGGCTTGGCAGTCGAGATGGACTTGTTGAGCCGCGGCTTGAAAGCGCAACTGCGCGAAGCCAACCGTCAGCAGGCGCGATTTGCCGTCATCGTCGGCGACAACGAATTGCAAAATCAACGCGCGACCGTGCGCGATCTACCCAACAGCCTGCAAAGCGAAGTCGCCTTCGCCGATTTGATCTCTTACCTCCAGCAAAGCATGCAAAGCCGTGCAAGTTGATTCAGTTATGTTGACGAGAAACGACCTCAAAACCATCGCCCGGCTGACGCAAAAAAAATACCGGCTCGAAATGAACCGGTTTCTTGCCGAGGGGGGCCGGCTGTGTGAGGAGGCGATTAAATCCGACTGGAAGGTGGAGCGCGTCATTTATTGCCTGTCTTTTTTGCAATCGCTGCGCGCGCGCCAGGCCCTGCTTTTGGCCGAGGAGCGCCAAATCCCGATTGAGGAAGTGACCAGCGAAGTGTTTGTCAGCCTTTCCGATACCATGCACTCGCAGGGCATTCTTGCGGTTGTCGAAAAGCGCACCCCGCCCAGCGAGGCGTTCGAGAACATGCGCCAGGCGCCGCGCTGCTTGTGGGTCGGCATCGAGAAACTGCATGACCCCGGCAACATGGGCACCATTTTGCGCACTGCGGATTGGCTCGGCGTCGATGGCATCATCGTCGGCAAGGACTGTGTCGAAGTCTACAACCCGAAAGTCGTGCGCGCCAGTATGGGCGCCATTTTCCACTTGCCCGTATACGAAGCCGAAGATTTCGTCGGGGTCATGCGCCGCTTTCAAACGTTTAGCGCCGTGCTTTACGGCGCGGACCAATCCGGCGATTTTCCGTATTCCGTTTTGCGCTATGCGCCCAAGCGTTTGTTGCTGCTCGGCGACGAAGTCGATGGCATCTCGCCGGAAGTCGGCGCGCTCATCCAGCATCGCGTTTCCATTCCTCGGCGCGGCGGCGGCGAATCGCTCAACGTCGCTATCGCCGCAGCCATCCTCCTGGCCGAGATGAGCCGGTAGGCAAAATGGATTGTTGGAGTACTGGAGTGATGGAGTTTTGGAAGCCACATGACTCCAAAACTCCATTACTCCATCACCCCATTGATCCGATAATCCATCAATCCGGTCTTCCGTGTTTTGCCATGCGACTGCCGCAAATACAGAATTACCCATCACGCAAGGGCGTGATGGTGATCTTTATCCTAACCGTTCTTCTTTATGTTTCCATCGGTTATTTGATGGCCAGACTCTTTGGCCGTTTGGCGCCCGCGCTCTGGGAACTTCTCATCGCCGGCTTGGTTTTGCCGCTGCCGGCTTATCTTTACTTGCGCCATCATGATTATAACGTGCGGGCGATATTTCGGCTAAACATGGTCAGCACGCGGATTGTGGTGTTGAGTGTCGCGCTGGGATTGGCTTCGTTTCTGCTCGCGCATGAAATTGATCGCTTGATCGCCATCGTTTTGCCGCTACCGGAAGAGTATAAGGAAAGAATGTATACCGCATTAATCGCACAGAATTGGCTGGACTGGATTCTCGCCATACTGGCGGTTGTGGTGCTGCCCAGCATCTTTGAGGAAATGGTGTTGCGCGGCTTCGTCCAAAACACGTTTGAGCAATATCACAAAGTTCTCCCGGCCATCGCCATCACCGCCGCAATTTTCGCGGCCATGCATGGGCTGTTGTCGCAAATCGTACAGATTTTTCTTTTGGGCGTTTTTCTCGGTTGGCTGGCCTGGAAAAGCGAATCCATCATACCGGCGGCGATCGTGCATGCGATCAACAATCTGCTCTCGCTGCTCTTGGTCAATATAAAAACGGCGCCGCCGTGGTTGATTGGGCAGGGTAATGCTCCGGCCTCCGGCGACGGACATGTTAATCTGTATCTTCTATTAGCTGCCGGCGGGATTATTTATTTCGGTTTCCGGTTGTTCAATCGCTTTTGCGAAGAGGAGATCGAGATTCCCACCTTTTTTAATACGCCGGTGTGAACGCAAAGTTTTTTTCCGGCCCAACGCCGACAAGCCAGCCCTGCCAATACTCTAAGCAGGCCAGGATCGCAATCAAATAGTAAAAACTCATCCGCCGAATTTTCCGAAGCCACCGAGTGCCGTCGAATAGAATTCCTTTCGGCAAATCTCGGTGCATTGGGCGTTTATCAGCGGTTTTTTTTGTTTTATTTGAATTACCTGACTTGACAAAGCGCCAATTTTTTATTATCTTCAGACTTGCCGTATTCGCGCCAATTTTAAGCGCAGGAAAGGTTTTCCAATAAAAAATTAGCATAAAATAATGCCGCAAATTTTTCATCCGAGCACCAACACTTTCTCCAAAGTCAGCATCTTCGGCGCGGTATTTTTTGTCGGCGGGCTGCTTTGGATATTTGCCGTAATCGAACGCTCGTCGTATGTCACCCAAGCCAGCGTCGTTCGCGAGCAGCCCGTGCCGTTCAGCCATCGCCATCACGTCAGCCAGCTTGGCATCGATTGTCGCTATTGCCACACCTCGGTCGAAGAGAGCAATTTCGCCGGCATTCCTTCGACCAACACCTGCATGACGTGCCACTCGCAGATCC
>JBOHQZ010000894.1:0-3105 GCA_050732275.1 bacterium | reverse complement strand
TGATTGGAACGGTTTCCAGGATGATGTGGGCCTGGATGGCGTGGCCGATTCCGGTGACCCGGGTGAAAAGGATGGCAAGCCCACCAGTGGCGCCGGCACCGATTTCCCGGGCGAGCCCAACATTGACAAGACCGATGTGAGCGAAACCGATCTCATTGGCATAACCAGCGTGCAGCAGGCTCCGGCCGGCGCCATAAATTTCAACACGGTGGGTGATGATTTTATCTGGCGCCGATATATGGCACCCGGGTTTTTCTTCATTCCGCGCACGGTCGGCGAATTTGATCTCTTCGTCTCTTCCGGATTTTTTCCGCTCGAGCCGGGCCAACGGCAACGCATGGCCGTGGCAGTGGCTATGGCCGGAGGCGGTCTAACTAAAAATGACGATTTGTTAAGTGCGGCTGAGAAACAACGCCAGGCGCGTAATGCTTACGAAGCCGATTATCAATTTGCCCAAGCGCCGCTACAGCCTTCAGTGATCGCGGTTCCGGGCGATCGCAAGGTGACGCTGTATTGGGATGAGGTTGCCGAATCTTCAGTGGATGGTTACGTGCGCCGCATCGCCGGTGCCGCGGCCGCCCGCGACTTCGAAGGTTATCGCATTTACCGCGCCACCGATGCCGCTTTTGAAGACGCCAAAATCGTCACGGATGCGCAGGGAATTCCCATCCTCAACAGGCCGATCGCCCAGTTTGACAAGATCGATGGACTTCAGGGTTTGCATCCGGTTGATATCAAAGGCGTGAAGTTCGATCTGGGCCGTGATACCGGTTTGGTGCATTCCTTCACCGACACCACAGTGGTCAACGGCCAGCGTTATTTTTATGCCGTCACGGCGTACGATTTTGGTTTGGAAATCGCCCAAATTTCACCGACCGAAACCTCGATTCGAGTCGATGTTGATCCGCAGGGCAAAATCAAGCTCGGGCAAAATGTCGTGGTGGTGCGTCCGGAAGCGCCGGTCGCGGGTTATTTGCCTGCCGGCGTGACGAAGCTCGATCATGTACAGGGAACGGCAACTGGCCTCATGGGCTTTAAAATCATCGATTCCCGCCTGGTCAAAGACGGCCATACCTATGAGATTGCATTTCAGGACACTATCATTAGGGATAGTGTGCCCAGCCGAGGGATTGACACTTTAACCACGAAGAATTTTACCGTAACGGATATCACCGATGGCGTGATCAAACTCAGCAAGAGCAAGCAGTTCAATCAAGGCAATGAAGTGCCTCTTATTGACGGCATCCGCTTGATGCTGGTCAACGAAAGGCGTGTCGCATTGGACGTCGAAAAATCGAAGTGGAATAAGCCTGAGGTTTATCCGTTCGATTTTAGTCCAACGGTATTTCCTCCGGTTCTAGGCGAACAGCGTCCGAACGATTATCGGATTATCATTGGCGAGGTAGGGCTGTCCACCTCCAAGGATACTTCCATCAGCTTTTTGCCATTGCCGGCCCAGCGCGTCAATTTTAAAGTCGTTACGCTTCCGGATAATACGCCGGTACGATTCGCTTTTGCTGAAGGGCATGGCAACGATGGCCGCTTTAGCATCGATCCGGCCGATGCAAATCTTACCGATACCATTTATCTTCTTGAGCAGGCGGCAGGCGGCAAGCTGGTTTATACCTGGCAGATCATCTTGAATCTCAAGCCGAACGGACGCAATCCGCAGGCAGGCGATACGCTCGGTCTTCTTTTGCGCAAGCCGTTTTTGTCGCGCGATGTTTATCGTTTCACGACGAAAGGCGATGCGGTATCAAATGATCTCGCCAAGCAGGCGCTCAATAACATTCGTGTGGTTCCCAATCCTTATGTGGCGGCGGAACGCTGGGAGCCGACCAACCCGTTCACCAGCGGCCGCGGTCCGCGCGAAATTCATTTTATCAATCTGCCGCAGAAATGCACCATTCGCATCTTCGATGTCAACGGCGTTTTAGTGAGAAAGCTCGATCATGAGAGCACGTTGGACAATGGCACGGAAATTTGGGACGTGCTCAGCAAAGACGGCCTCGAAATTTCTTATGGTGTTTACGTTTATCACATCGAGGCGCCAAACGTTGGGCAGAAAACCGGCACGTTTGCGATTATTAAGTAGCGCAGACGGCACGTCTGCATGTTGAAACTTTTGTGACAATTCCCAACTTTTTACGCCTAATGCGTTTTGGCGTCCAAGTTCGGTAATGTTCAGCCACGGTTTGACCGTGGCTTTACCACAGCAGATACCACGGCCAAGCCGTGGCAGAACAATTACGGATTACCGATTTTGATCGTCAAAGTTCATCAGGCGTCACTACAAACGGAGTCAAGCATGAGCCGGAAAAATTTATTTCGCCAATCAACCACCATGATGCTGATACTTTTGTTGGTGGGATTTATTTATACCAACACCCTCGCCCAAAGTGTCACCAAAGCCGGAACCTCTTCTGCCGCCTTTCTGCGCATTCCGGTCGGTTCCAAAGGCGCGGCCTTGGGTAGCGCTTTTGTTTCCATGGCCGATGATGCCTCGGCGATGTTTTGGAACCCCGGCGGCATGGCCCGGCTGTCGAAAAAATCCTTGTTTGTCGATCATTCGCCATGGCTGCCCGGATTGGATTTCAACTATTTCGCGCTCGCGCTGCCTTTTGCAGAAATCGGTACGGTCGGCATCAACGTCACCGCGCTGACCACCGAAAAAATGATTCTGACCACCGTCGATCAACCGATGGGCACCGGCGAGACGTTCACCGCCGCAAGCCTCGCCGTCGGCGTGGCATACGCGCGAAACCTCACTGACCGTTTCTCCATCGGCGCCAATTTCAAATATATTAGTGAAAAAATTTTAAACTCCAATGCCGCCGGCTTTGCTATCGACATCGGCACGTTGTACACCACGCCATTTGACGGCATCCGGCTGGGCGTGAGCATTTCCAACTTCGGCACCAGCATGAAGATCGACGGCGAAGATCTGAATGTGCGCGTGGATTTGGCGCCCGATCAGAGTGGCAACAACCAAAGCGTGGTCGGGCGTTTTAAAACCAACAAGCATGATTCGCCGCTGCTCATGCGCGTGGGGCTTTCGTGGGACGCGCTGAAAACCGCACAGAACCGTGTGACTGTGGCGGTTGA
>JBOHQZ010000893.1:0-3107 GCA_050732275.1 bacterium | reverse complement strand
AATCGGCACGGCCGGATGCCGGCGCGCTGCCGCATAAATTTTCTGCGGCGCGGAATTGGATGAATCATCACTGCCGGAATGAAACACCGCCGGAATTTGATATTTCTCGCAAAGCTGCAAGTAGCCATCCACACGCGGATCGTCGGCAGGGAAATCATTCATATCTGGATGGAATTTCATACCGACGAACACGCGCTGTTCGGGACCGGTTGAAATAGAATCCCGCAAAAACGGTTCGACGTTCGCAGGCGAGCCGTCCTTCGGCCGCGTCCATATCAAACCGCGCAATTGCTCGGGATATTGGCGCACGTGCTCGACCGTTGCCTGATTGGCTTTGATCTCATCCAGATTTTGAGTTTGAGATAATTCGGCGCCGTCGATGTTGGAAATGAGCGCGAGCCGGATGCCGTAACGCTCGATGTTGCTCATCAGCGTCGGCGTGCTCAAATCGTATCCTTTAAAAGAGCCGATATGGGCGTGAATATCGATGATGCGATATTCGCTCCATACGCCGGAAATATTTGCAATTTGATCGGTTTTTTGTTTTGACATAGATGGCCTATCTTGACCGTTCAATCCCAGCGCAACGAACATTGCACCGATGACGAATAGTTTGAGCATATTTTCAGTTCCCTTGTTTCTCAAAAGTTTTTCGTTGCGGTTCCCTTTTCGTTGCGAAATTTAGCTTTAAGCTTTCAAGCGTGGCTGATAATTTCGCTATTATTTGCAGGCTTTTTTCGTTGCGATTTTATAAAGTCGTTTACGATTGGTTGACATCGATTGCCCGATCAAGCTTTTTTCTGTAAGTTGCGAATTCCGGCGTCTCCAACGCCTTCTTCGTGCGGCAAATGCTGCAAACAAAATGACCGCGCACGCAACACACGTTATGCGCTTCCTGCCGGCCGCACGCCAAACAAGTGCGCATGCGGCGCGCGAGGTGAAAAACGATTTTGTCGCCGCAATGAAGGCAACTGTAATACCGTTGCGGCAAAAAGATATGGGCAAGATTCGAGGAGAACCATTCCCAACTCGGCATCTGCCATTGTTCCTGCCGCCGGATTTGCCCTCTCCGAATGCAGTGCAGAATCTCCGGAATCATTTGTTCCGCCAAACCCGCAGTGTAGTGTTCGGCCGGCGCCACAGGCACTTCATTGTGGCACAGCCCAATCGTTGCCATATCCTTTGAATCGGTGTTGGCAACTCGCGGCCACGGCAGATGGCGCAATCCTAACTTCGCCAAAAAATTCGGCCAGAGCAACGGGCCGCAGCGATAATTGAAAACTTCGATCGCGTCAAACGGCAGATCGCGCGCGCGGCCGTGCGGCAAGATCGAATTCCACACCAGATAAGGATGCGCCAAAATCGCGATGCCGCCCTGCGCGTGAATGCGGCGGATGGTTTCTTCAGGCTCGAGATCATCCGGAATTTTCTCCGCAATATTGATGGCGAGAATATGTCCGCGCTTGCTCTCGACTTCCTGGCCGACGATGACGAGAAAATCCTCGATGCGCTCGCACAGATATTGCGCCAATGTGATGTTGTGAAAATTGGTCACGGCAATGCCATCGAGGTCGCGCGCTTTGATCACGCGGCGCAAATCCTCGATGCGATAGTGCCGGCGAATGTGAACGTGCAAATCAAGTTTCATAATCCTTACAATATGCTCCTGACGTGTTACTTTACGTTTTACGCCTCACATTTTACGTTTTCCCCTCACCACGTATCGCCACCTTTCGGCGGCGGCCACGAGCCAAGCTGTTGCCGCAGCGTGATGATTTGGCCGAAATGGTGGCTGTTGTGGGCGATGATCATGGCGATGAGATCACGCATATTTTCGTTTTTTTTCAAGTCGACCACGCGGTCGAGATCGACGGCGGGGTCCGCGAGCATGGCTTCAAAATGCTTTAATCCGGCGACAAACTTTTGAATCGTTTCCTCCCACTCTTTTAAATTTTTCGGCGTTGTTTCTTGCGGCCAGCTTTCAACGGCATGTGAAGGGTAGGAGGGATGCTCACCGGCGATGCTGGCCAGCTCATAATCCTGCCAATAAATGATATGCCACAAAATTTGAAAAATCGAATGCGGCGAATTGGCGGGCCGCATGCCAACCAACTTTTCGTCCAATCCTTCCAAAGCGTTCAGCACATTGGCATGCGCGCCCTCGCCGTAGAGCAATCTCTGCAAATTTTCTCTTTCCGTCATTTGGGCTTTCCTAAGTCAGTTACAAGTGAAATCTTTGTCGCAGATAACGCGCCACGCGGTGCAAAAAAGCAAGAACTTTTCCGCCGGGAAACGCCGAAGACACCGAGATTCGCCGAAAAAAAATTCGGCGACACTCGGTGGTTTCGGCGAAGTTCGGCGGATAAACTTTTTCTAGGTTGGTTGTGACTCGTTCGTGTTGGGTTGCAATAGCGAAATTTTAAAGCCAGCCGCGGTCTTGAATTTTCCATCGGCAACCAACCTTTATGAACGATTCACAGTCTAAGATTTTATGAGCATGGCCGCGCCGCCTGGAAGTATCAATATAACAAAAATTCTGAAAACACCAAATCATATTTAAGCCTTGCTTTGCAACTTAAAACAAGTTACATTTATCACCGTATACCCCAGCAGTTGAACAGGAGATTTTCCGCCGGACAGCGAGTACCCCTTAAATAAACCAGATTGCAACGGCATACGCCTATGGCTTATTTTGACGAACATCCGCAGCTTTTCCGCTTCCTCTTCGGAGTTGTTTTGATCTACCTTTTCGGCATGGCGGCGCAAAATTTTTATCACTCCGCCAGCTCACCCACCGACGAAAACTGGTTCGGCAATTCGCCCTCCAAATTATACGTCATCAAAAGTTTTCCCGGGCAGCTCGCCAATTATACCGCCAGCTTCAAAAAAGGCAGCCCACAGCCGGTTCCGCAAGATTCTGTTCAAGTTGGCGATTTGTTGTTGACGATCAATCGGCAAAAACCTGACAGCCTCGCCGGCGTGCATCAAATCTTGCGGCCACTTCAAAAAGACTCCACTTTGGTTTTGCAAGTGTTTCGTCCCAAGCGGAATGAAATTCTAACGTATCGCGTCGCGAAAGCGGCGGTGCCGGATAGTTTTTTGCGGCC